>NZ_JAZHLI010000001.1:0-209097 GCF_036549475.1 Aurantimonas sp. A2-1-M11
ACCGCCTCGTCGGACACAGCCATTCCCGCAATCTCCCAATCGAATCAATTGGGAACCCACAGATTCAGTACTTGCACCAAATGTCACGCGCCAACTCACCCGATTGCCCTGCGGTGGTGAGACTTGACCTTGGCCGGCCTTGCCGCTAGTCACACAAACGCAATTCTGGGCGTGGCATGGCCGCGCCTGTTTGTTTTCGCCCTTATCAGTAACCGACTGACAAGAAGACGGCCCGGGTCCCGCGTGGCACGAGAGCCGATCGAACGAACGGAGATAAAATGTTCGCAGTCATCAAGACCGGTGGCAAGCAGTACCGCGTTGTCGCCAACGACAAGTTCACCATCGAGCGTCTCCCCGGCGAAGCCGGTGATCTCGTGACCTTCAACGAGGTGCTGATGGTCGGCTCGACCATCGGTGCACCCTTCGTCCAGGGCGCAGCCGTGACGGCCGAGATCGTCGAGCAGACCCGCGGCAAGAAGGTGATCTCCTTCAAGAAGCGTCGCCGCCAGAACTCCAAGCGCACGCGCGGCCATCGCCAGGACCTGACGATGATCCGCATCGCCGAGATCCTGACCGACGGCAAGGCACCGTCCGCGACGACGCCGAAGCCGGCCAAGGTCGCCGCGCCCAAGCCGGCCGCCGAAACGACCGACGCCACCCCGGACACGCCGATGTTCTCGGCACCGGCGGGCGGCGAGCAGGACAAGCTGACGAAGATCAAGGGCATCGGCCCGGTCGCCGAGAAGCAGCTCAACGAGCAGGGCATCACCACCTATGCCCAGATCGCGGCTCTCTCGGACGAGGACGTCGCCCGCATCGACGCGAACATGCCGTTCAGCGCCGCGCAGATCGAAGACTGGCGCGCCCAGGCCGGCGAACTGGCGAAGCAGTAATTCCGGGGCCATATCCCCCGCGAGCCCTGACAGGCAAGGAGACCTACGATGGCACATAAGAAAGCAGGCGGCTCTTCGCGCAACGGTCGCGATTCGGAGTCCAAGCGCCTCGGCGTGAAGAAGTTCGGCGGCGAGTCCGTCATTCCGGGCAACATCCTGATCCGTCAGCGCGGCACGCGCTGGCATCCGGGTGCCAATGTCGGCATGGGCAAGGACCATACCCTCTTCGCCAAGACCGAAGGCAACGTGGCTTTTCAGCACAAGGCGAACGGACGCACCTACGTGGCCGTGATGCCGAAGGCCGAAGCCGCCGAGTGACCGGAGCTTCAGAGCGCCGGCGTTCCACCGACCCGGCACTCTGAACCCTCCGAACGATCGGACCTTCAGAGCACGACAGGGGAGATGGACCGCCATCTCCCCTTTTCGCGTCTGGAAGGAACGATGCGATGTTTGAGGATATCACCGCCGAGCGGGACGGCGAGACGATCGAGACCCGCCGGCTGCATCTGGGGCCGCTGACCATGGGCGACGCCGGCGCGCTGGCAAAGCTGATCAACGACCGCGAGATCGCGCGGATGCTGGCCCGGGTGCCGCATCCCTACGCGCTGGCAGACGCCCGCGCCTACATCCGCGACCATGCACCCGAGACGGTCTTCGCCCTGTCCCTGAGGACCGAGCGGACGCTCATCGGCTGTTGCAGCCTGAAGCCCTTTGGTGCGCCGGGGCGGTTCAATCTCGGCTACTGGATCGGTCGCAGCTTCTGGGGACAGGGATTTGCCACAGAGGCGGCACAGACTGTCATCGACTACGGCTTCGTTGCGCTGAAGGCCGAGGCGATCGATGTGGACTGCCGGGTCGTCAACGAGGCGTCGCGGCGAGTGATCCGCAAATGCGGGTTCCATTTCATCGGCAGCGGCATGATCGACACGATCAGTTCCGGGCGAGTGGCCAGCGAGCACTTCGTCATGGACCGGCGCTGCTGGAACTCGCTGAAGGCGTGGGGACGCGCATGATGGGCATCGGGTTCCTCCACCGCAGGACCGCCGGTGCCGCGGCCGGCGCGATGCTGCTGGCGGGTCTTGCCGCCTGCGGCGAGGATCCTGCCGTCCCGTCGCCAGCATCCGTCGTGGACGGCCTGTCGCTGGAGGCATTCTTTGCGGGGCAGTCCTATTCGAAGGGCACCGTGACGACGGCGCTGTTCTTCACCGAGGACTTTTCCGCACGGTTCGAAGGCAAGCGCAAGGACGGCCGCCTGCTCCTCGACGAGCATTTCAGCTTCGCGGACGGCGACCGGCTGCAGCGCTGGAATCTCGGCGAAACCGGCCCCGGCCTCTACACCGGCGAGGTTCAGACCGAACTCGACGGGGGTGCGCTCTCGCCACCGGTCGCCGTCACGGGCCACATCACGCCGAATGGTGCGGTGCTTGCCTATGACGGTTTCGCCCCGGGTGGCGGCGAGACGCGGCTGCAGTTTCGCCACCGCATGACGCGGCAGTCCGACGGGACGGTCGCCAACCACGTGACGGTGTCCAAGTTCGGCGTGCCGCTGGCGACGTCGGACGTGGTCTTCGTCAAGGACAAGGCCGCCCTCGACAGGGACTGACACGGCGGCGGCATGGGCCGCGTGACCGTCGCAGCATCCGGATCGCCCGCCAACCGCGGCGGTCCGTTCACAACCATCGACCGGCCCGCTAGAAGGGGCGGTCCGCCATACCGACCGCATGCTCAGGAGAGCACACTCATGAAATTCCTCGATCAGGCCAAGGTCTATGTCCGATCCGGCGACGGCGGCGCCGGTTCGGTGTCGTTCCGGCGCGAGAAGTATATCGAGTTCGGTGGCCCGGACGGCGGCGACGGGGGACGCGGCGGCGACGTCTGGGTCGAGGCCGTCGCCGGTCTCAACACGCTGATCGACTATCGCTACCAGCAGCATTTCAAGGCCAAGACCGGCGGTCACGGCATGGGCCGCAACCGCAATGGCGGCAAGGGCGCGGACATCACGCTGAAGGTGCCTGCGGGTACCCAGATCTTCGCAGAGGACAACGAGACGCTGCTGTTCGACCTGACCGATGTGGGCGAGCGCCGCTGCATCGCCGCGGGTGGCAATGGCGGCTTCGGCAACGCCTATTTCAAGACCTCGGTGAACCAGGCGCCGCGCCGCGCCAATCCGGGCCTGGAGGGCGAGGAGCTGACCATCTGGCTGCGGCTGAAGCTGATTGCCGATGTCGGCCTCGTCGGCCTGCCCAATGCAGGCAAGTCGACCTTCCTCGCCTCGGTCACGCGGGCCCGGCCGAAGATCGCCGACTATCCCTTCACCACCCTGCATCCGGGCCTCGGCGTCGCCAAGGTCGACGAGGCGGAGTTCGTCATCGCCGACATTCCGGGCCTGATCGAAGGCGCCCATGAGGGCGTAGGCATCGGCGACCGGTTCCTCGGCCATGTCGAGCGCACCAGCGTCCTCCTGCATCTGGTCTCGGCCAGCGAGGAGGACGTGGCCGGCGTCTATCGCACCGTGCGGCGCGAGCTGGAGGCCTATGAACACGGGCTTGCCGAGAAGCCCGAGCTCGTGGCGCTGTCCAAGGTCGACACGCTGACGCCGGAGGAGCGCGAGGAAAAGCTGGCGGAACTGCAGGAAGCGATCGGATACCGCCCGCTCGCCCTGTCGGCGGTCAGCCGCGAGGGCATGACCGAGGCCCTGCGCGAGTTGAAGGCGCGCATCGGCCGCCTCTCGCCCACCGAGGAGCCCGAGCCCGACCGCTTTGCCGTGGCGGCGGCGGAGCGTGCCGAAGCGGAGGAAGCCGACGCGACGACGAGGGAGGCGGAGTGATGACCGATCTTCTCCACGGCTACCGGCGGATCGTCATCAAGATCGGTTCGTCGCTGCTCGTGGACCGCGAACGCGGACTGAAACGCACATGGCTGGAATCGCTGGGCGAGGACATCGCCCGGCTCGTCGGCGAGGGCCGCGAGATCCTCGTCGTGTCGTCGGGCGCCATCGCGCTCGGCCGCAAGATCCTGCGGATGGATCCGGGGCCGCTCCGGCTGGAAGAAAGCCAGGCGGCCGCCTCGGTCGGACAGATCGCTTTGTCGCGCACCTATCTGGAAATCCTCAGCCGCCACGGGATCGAGGTTGGCCAGGTTCTTCTGACCTTGGGCGACACCGAGGAGCGGCGCCGCTACCTCAACGCCCGCGCCACGATTTCCACACTGCTGGCCCTGAAGGCCGTGCCGGTGATCAACGAGAACGACACGGTCGCCACGTCGGAGATCCGCTATGGCGACAACGACCGGCTCGCCGCCCGCGTCGCCACGATGATCGACGCCGACCTGCTGATCCTCCTGTCGGACGTGGACGGGCTCTACACGGCGCCGCCCCTGCTCGACCCCAATGCCAGCCACATCCCGCTGGTCGAGCACATCACGCCCGAGATCGACAAGATGGCGGGCTCGGCCGGTTCCGAACTGTCGCGCGGCGGCATGAAGACCAAGATCGACGCCGCGCGCATCGCCACGAGCGCCGGCACCGACATGATCATCACCGCCGGCAACCGCCTCTATCCGATGGCGGCCATCGAGCGCGGCGAACGCGCCACGCTGTTCCGCGCCGTGGACAACCCGGTCGCGGCCCGCAAGCGCTGGATCGCCGGCCAGTTGCACGCCACCGGTCGGCTGTTCGTCGATGCGGGAGCCGTCAAGGCGCTGGTCGGGGGCATGAGCCTCCTGTCGGCGGGCGTCACCCGGGTCGAAGGCGACTTCCGCCGCGGCGACACGGTGACCGTCTTCGACGCGGCCCGGCGCGAGATCGCGCGCGGCCTCATTGCCTACGATTCGGACGAGGCGCGGCTGGTGGCCGGCCTGCGCTCGAGCGAGATCGGCGCGGTGCTCGGCTATGAGGGACGCGCGGCAATGATCCATCGCGACGACATGGCCGTCGACCCGGGCGCGGTGGACATGCCGGGAGCCCAACTGACCTCGGCCTGACAGACGAAGCCAGCGGGCAGCGCCGAAAACGGCGTGTCTGCAATGGTGCGAACCAGAATTCGGAGACCAACCCATGCTCGACAGCACCGAGACGGGATCGATCGACACGCTGATGAACGCCATTGGCCGGCGCGCGCGCGCTGCGGCCCGCCGGCTGGCGCTGGCGCCGACGCAGACCAAGAACGCCGCGCTTGAAGCGATGGCCGAGGCTCTGCTGGTGTCCAGCGACACGATCCTGGCCGAGAATGCCGCCGACCTCGAACGCGCCGCCGGCACGGGGATGGCTGCCTCCTTCGTCGATCGGCTGACGCTGACGGCCGATCGCATCGCCGCGATGGCCGACGGCCTGCGCGCCATCGCGGCCCTCCCCGATCCGGTCGGCGCGACGATCGCCGCCTGGGACCGGCCGAACGGCCTGAGCATCGAGCGCGTGCGCACGCCGCTCGGCGTCGTCGGCGTCATCTACGAGAGCCGGCCCAATGTCACCGCCGACGCCGGTGCCCTGTGCCTGAAGTCGGGCAATGCGGTGATCCTGCGCGGCGGATCGGATTCGACCCGCTCCTCGGCCGCGATCCACGCGGCGATGGTGGCCGGGCTGGCCCGGGCCGGCCTGCCGGAGGACGCGATCCAGATTGTGCCCTCGACCGACCGGGCGGCCGTCGGCGCCATGCTGCGCGGCCTCGATGGGGCGATCGACGTCATCGTGCCGCGCGGCGGCCGTTCGCTGGTCGCCCGCGTGCAGGACGAGGCGCGGGTGCCGGTCTTTGCGCATCTGGAAGGGCTCTGCCACGTCTATGTGGACCGGGCGGCGGATCTCGAGATGGCGAAGGCCATCGTCGTCAATTCCAAGATGCGCCGCACCGGAATCTGCGGCGCCGCCGAGACCTTGCTGATCGACCGGGCGGCCGCGGACACGCATCTCCTGCCGATCATGCAGGCGCTGCGCAAGGCCGGCTGCGAGATCCGCGCGACCGACGAGGTGCGCCAGCGCTATCCCACGGCCGAGCCCGCCAGCGACGCGGATTTCGTCACCGAATATCTCGACGCGATCATCTCCGTGGCACTGGTCGACGGCGTCGAAGGCGCCATCGACCATATCGAAAGCCATTCCTCGCACCACACCGAGGCGATCGTGACCGCCGACGAGGCGACCGCGGCGGCCTTCTTCGCCGGCGTCGATTCGGCGATCCTGCTCCACAACGCCTCGACCCAGTTCGCCGATGGCGGCGAATTCGGCATGGGCGCGGAGATCGGCATCGCGACCGGCAAGATGCATGCGCGCGGGCCGGTCGGCGTCGAGCAGCTGACCAGCTTCAACTACCGGGTCCGCGGCACCGGCCAGACGCGCCCGTGACGCAAGGCGAGGTGACGGCAGGTCCCTTGCAGGGCGTCGACGTGGCGGCGCTGGCGATGCCGCCGGCCGAGCCCGGCATGCGGATCGGACTGTTCGGCGGCTCGTTCAACCCGCCCCATGAGGGGCACCGGCTGGTCGCCGAGACGGCGCGCCGGCGGCTCGGGCTCGACCGCGTCTGGTGGATGGTCACGCCGGGCAACCCTCTGAAGGACCATGGGCGCCTTCGCCCGACGAAGGAACGCCTGGCCGCAGTCAGGGCGCTGGCGCCCGGCCCGCATGCGGTCGCGACGGCCTTCGAGGCGAGCCATCGCATCCGCTATTCGGCCGACACGGTCGCGCTGGTGCGGCGGCGCCATCCGGGCGTCCATTTCGTCTGGATCATGGGGGCCGACAGCCTCGCTAGCTTCCATCGCTGGCAGGACTGGCGCACCATCGCCATGACGATGCCGCTCGCGATCGTCGACCGCCCCGGCTCGACCCTGTCCGTCCTGTCGGCCGTCGCCCCGCAGGTGCTGGCCCGGTTCCGCCTGCCCGAAACGGCGGCGAAGGCGCTGCCGCTGCGCCGTCCGCCGGCCTGGGTCTTCCTGCACGGACCCCGCTCGACGGTGTCCTCGACGGCGCTGCGGCAGGACAGCGGCGGCTGAGCTCCTGCCCCTTGTCGCCAGACGCTCGGGATCGCCAGCCTAACTCCCGGTGGCAAGCAGGCCGTAGCGATCGCGCAGGAGGAAGCGGCCGTTGAGGAGCAGGGCCGCCGTCGACAGGCCGAAGGCAAGACCCCACCACAGGCCCTGGCCATCCCATCCTGCGACAAAGGTCAGGAGATAGGCGACCGGCATGCCCACGAGCCAGTAGCTGAACAGCGCGATCAGCATGGGCGTGCGGGTGTCCTTCACGCCGCGCAGGATGCCCGCCGCCACGACCTGCAGCGCGTCGGCGATCTGGAACACCGCCGCCACCAGGAGCAGCGGCACGCCATAGGCGAGGACCGCTTCGGCGTTGGCATTGCCGCGGTCGAGATAGAGCGAGATCAGCTCCTGCGGCCAGAACCAGAACAGGCAGGCCCCGCCCACGGCGATGAGCGTGCCGATGACCAGCGCCACCCCCGCCGCCCGGTCGAGATCGCGGTGGTCGCCGCGCCCGAAGGCGAGCCCCACCCGCACGGTCGCGGCGCTCGACAGGCCGAGCGGCACCATGAAGGCGATGGAGGCGATCTGCAGCGCGATGCCATGGGCCGCGAGCGGAATGGTGCCGAGCCAGCCCATCATGATCGAGGAGGCGGCGAACAGCCCGACCTCGGCGATGATCGTGGCGCCGATCGGCCAGCCGAGCCGCAGCACCTCGAAGAAATCCGCCCAATCCGGCCGCCAGAAGCGGGCATAGAGTTCGTAGCGCCGCAGGCTTGGCGCCATGGCCGTATAGGCCGCCAGAAGCGCCGCCATCAGGAGGTTGGAGACGAGGGTGGCGACGGCCGCCCCGACGATGCCGAGCGCCGGGGCGCCGTAATGGCCGAAGATCAGCACGTAATTGAGCCCGGCATTGCCGAACGCCCCGACGATGATCACCGCGAGGACCAGATAGGCGCGGTTGACCACCGTGAGATAGGAGCGCAGTCCCAGCACCAGCAGCGCCGGGAACATCGACCATTGCGCGACGCGCATGTATGCGCCCGCCAGGGCCGAGATCTCGGGTTCCTGGCCCAGCGCCACCAGGATCGCCTCGGTGTACCAGAGCGGCACCATGACGATGGCGCCGTAGAGCACCAGCACCCAAAGCCCCATTCGGATCGAGCGGCGCACGTCGCGCACGTCGCCGCGCCCTTCGGCGCCTGCCGCCAGCGGCAGCACCGCCTGGGCGAAGCCGGCTCCGAAGATGTAGACGATGAAGAAGGCCTGTGTGGCGAGAACGCCGGCGGCCAGTTCGGTCGCGCCGAGCCAGCCGATCATCACCGTATCGGTGACGTTCATGGTCATCTGCGCGAGCTGCGCGCCGATCAGCGGTACCGCCAGCACGATGGTCGCGCCGCCATGGCGAAGCCACGACTGCACCGGACCGAGACCGATGGCGTGCGAGGGCCCATCCTTGCCGGACCGTCCTGGAACATTCGTCTGCATGAGATCACCACCTGATGGCGGTGGCCTACAACATCGGCCCGACAATCGGAATCGCTTTTCGGCATGGGCGACATGTCGACACGACCTGCCAGATCGGCTCGGAGGTCCGAAACGTTTCGCCGGCTCACGGACAGCCTCGAGCGCGCCACCCGGCCTCGGCGGTCCTGCGACTCCCGCGATCGGCTTTGCGGTGCATCGTTCCGCGAACCCGGCCGCACCGTCTTTTCACCGGCGTGGCTTTCCAGTAAGCAACGCTTAGCAAAGGCGCCCATCCCGTGAAATCCTTCAGCTCCCTCCTGACCGGCATCCTGTTGACGGTCCTTGCCGGCAGCGTGTTCGCCGGCATGGATTCGCTCGGCAAGCACCTGACGACGCTGCTGCCGGTGCTGCAGGTGATCTGGGGGCGGTACTTCTTCCAGACGGTGATCCTGGGCGGCTATCTCGGCGCCACGACGGGCACGCGGTTCCTCAAGACCCGCCACCCCTACCTGCAGCTGGTGCGCGGCATGCTGCTGCTGGCGGCCACGATCTGCATGTACAATGCCCTTGCCCGCGTGCCCCTCGCCGATGCGACCGCCGTCCTGTTCTTCACGCCGATCGTCGTGACCATCCTGTCGGTCGTCGTCCTGAAGGAGGCGATCGGCATCCACCGCATCGGGGCGATCATCGCCGGCTTCTGCGGCATGCTGCTGATCCTGCGGCCGGGCTTTGCCGGCATCGAGCCGGCGCTGGGTTTCGCTCTGGCCGCCTCGGGCTTCAACGCCTGCTATCTCCTGATGACCCGCCGCCTTGCCGGCATGGAAGACGCGGCCTCGACCCAGTTCAACACGACCGCGGCCGGCGCCGTCATCCTGACCATCGTCATCATCCCGTTCTGGGAAACTCCCGACACCGGCACGCTGGCGATGCTCGTGCTCAGCGGCGTCGCCGGTTCGATCGGCCATTTCACGCTGGTCACGGCCTTCTCCCATGCGCCGGCCTCGCTGCTGTCGCCCTTCCTCTACTCCCAGGTCCTCGTCGCCAGCCTCCTCAGCGTCGTCCTGTTCGGAGACCCGCTGCAGACGCCAATGATCCTCGGGACGATCATCCTCGTCGCCAGCGGTCTGTACATCTGGTGGCGCGAGAATCGCTGACCGTGACCGCGCGGTTGGCAGTTGCTTTCGCCGACCCGGTTCGATTGTATCCAATGACGTGAGGGGAGGCTTGGGGCCGACCATGGCCGGTAAACGCAATCGCAACGCCAAGCAGCGAACGGTCGACCGCGTCTACGAGGACATCCGGGCCGACATCATTCGCGGCCGGCATCCGCCGGGCACCCGGCTGACCGAGGAGATGCTGGCCGAGCGCTACCAGGTCAGCCGCACCCCGGTGCGCGCTGCCCTGCACAAGCTGGCCAGCGACGGGTTCGTGGACATGATCCCGCGCATCGGGGCGGTGGTCAAAACCCGCTCCCAGGCCGAGATCGCCGAGATCTACGGTGTCCGCGCCCTGCTGGAGGGGACGGCGGCGGGGCTGGCGGCGACCCGGCGCAGCGACGCCGACCTCGCCGAACTGACGCGCCTTGCCGAGGACATGGAGCGAAACGTCGCCGAGGGCGGGCAGATCGAGATCCTGTCGCGGCTCAACCGGGAATTTCATCACGTCATCGCCGCCGCCAGCGGCAACAGGACCCTCGAGGAGGCCGTCCTCCGGCTGATGGGCATCGGCCTTCTCATCCACACCTATGGCAGCTTCCGCGGCCCCGACATCCGGCGCAGCCTTGCGGAACACCGCGTTCTCATCGACGCGCTGACGGCACGGGACGGCGAATGGGCTACCGCGGTCATGCGCTCGCACATGCTGGCGACGCGCACGGCCCTTTTGACGGTGATGGATCCGGACGATGCGTCACCGGACAAACGGCATCAGGACCCATAGCGGCCGGACACGCGGCCAGCCTCGACAGCGGCGCGCAAGCGCACGGCGAGATTCCCATTGTGCGGCGCAAGATTGACCCATTGGATACAATGGCGCTAGCTTGCCGCCGCGGTCTCCTGCTCGGAGCCGCAACGGCCTCGGTGGGACGAGGCTGCGGAGACGTGACCGGGAGGATCGATGAAAGCGCTGGACGGAATCCGCGTGCTCGAGATGGGCCAGCTGATCGCCGGCCCGTTCTGCGGGCAGCTCCTGGCGGATTTCGGCGCCGAGGTCGTGAAGATCGAGCCGCCGCGCGTCGGCGATGCCATGCGCCAGTGGGGCCGGACCGACGACAAGGGCCACCCGCTCTGGTGGCCGGTCATCGCCCGCAACAAGAAGTCCCTGACCCTCGATCTGCGCAAGGCCGAAGCCCAAGAACTGGTCCGCGAACTCGTCGCCTCGACCGACATCCTGGTGGAGAATTTCCGCGCCGGCCGCATGGAGGCCTGGGGCCTCGACTACCAGACGCTGAAAGCGATCAATCCGCGCCTGATCATGGTGCGCATCACCGGCTTCGGGCAGACCGGCCCCTACAGCAACCGAGCGGGCTTCGCCGCAGTGTGCGAGGCGATGGGCGGCATGCGCTATATCGGCGGCTATCCCGACCGCCCGCCGGTGCGCATCGGCCTGTCGATCGGCGACACGCTGGCCGGCCAGAGCGGCTTCCAGGGCGCGCTGCTGGCGCTGCAGCATCGCCATGCCACCGGCGAGGGCCAGATGGTCGACGCCTCGATCTACGAGGCCGTCCTGTCGGTTATGGAGAGCGTCGTGACCGAATATGATCGCGGCGGCCATGTACGCGAGCGCTCCGGCAGCTTCCTGCCGGGGATCGCGCCGTCCAATGCCTATCCCACGCGCGATGGCGACACGATCATCATCGGCGCCAATCAGGACAGCCTGTTCCGCCGGCTGACGGCCCTGATGGGGCAGCCGGAGCTGGCCAGCGACGAGCGCTTCGTCGACCATCAGGCGCGCGGCCGCAACCAGGCAGAGATCGACACCATCATTGGGGACTGGACGAAGACCCAGGACGCGCATCCGCTCGTCGACATGCTCGCCGAGGCGGGCGTGCCGGCCGGCCTGACCTATCGCGCCCGCGACATGCTGGAGGACCCGCATTTCATCGCGCGCGAATCCATCGTGCGCGTCGAGGACGAGACGCTCGGCGCCACGGCCATGCAGAACGTCTTTCCCCGGCTGTCGGCCTCGCCCGGCGCGGTGGAGCGGACGGGCCCCAAGCTCGGCGAGCATACGCGGACGGTGCTGCGCGACTGGCTGAACTACGACGACGGACGGATCGACGCGCTGGCGGCCGCCGACATCATCTGAGAACACCGGATGCACGGCCCGCGGACACGGTGGGCCGAGCGAACCGGCAAGGGAGGAATGCCATTGCCACTCGAACTGCGGATGCACGCGGCGACGCCTGATATGCGCCGGCGATCCGGCCGGATCGCCGGCGACGCGTTGTGCCTGGGCGCGCACGGCATGGCAGGTCCGCGATGATCGAGCCGGTCATTGTCGTCGTCATCCTCCTGGCGCTGATCGCCATCGGCGCACCGATCTTCCTCGCCCTGGGCGCGGCGGGCCTGACCGGCCTGTACATGGCGCGCGGGTCGATGGCCTTCTTCTTCGGCCCGACCTCGCTGTTCGGGCAGCTCAACAGCTTCGAGCTCCTGGCGCTGCCGCTGTTCGTCCTGATGGGCAATTTCCTCGCCGCCACGCCGGTCGGCAAGAACCTCTTCCACGCCGCGGTCGTCTGGCTGCAATGGCTGCGCGGCGGACTGGCGATCGCCACGGTGGGCGCGTCGGCGGTGTTCGGCGCCGTCAGCGGCGTGTCCATCGCCGGTGTCGCGGCGGTGGGCTCGATCGCCGTGCCGGAAATGCTGGCGCGGGGCTACAGCCGGTCGATCGCCGCGGGCAGCGTCGTCAGCGCCGGCGCACTGGCCATGCTGATCCCGCCCAGCGTGCCGCTGATCATCTATGGCGCGGTCTCCGGCGTCTCCGTCGCCGACCTGTTCATCGGCGGCATCGTGCCGGGCGTCGCCCTGGCGCTGGCGCTGTCGGTCTATCTCTACTTCCGGGTGCTCATCAATCCGCACGAAGCGCCCCGCCAAGCGCATGTGGAGTACAGCTGGGGCGACCGGATTCGCGCCATCGGCGGCATCTGGCATGCGATCCTTCTGGTCGTCGTCGTCCTCGGCACGATCTATACCGGCATCGCGACACCCAGCGAGGCCGCGGCCTTCGGCGCCGTCGGCGCCTTCCTGATTGCCGCGGGGATCTTCCGCAGCATCGGCGTGCGCGGCACGATGGAGGTGCTGGGGTCCAGCGCCCGCATCTCCGGCGCGATCCTGCTGATCATGGGCTGCGCCCGGATCTTCGGCGACTATCTCAATCTGGTGCGGGTGCCCGACGCCATCACCGGGCTGCTCATCGGCACCGAGTTGCCGCCGGAGGTCATCCTCGTCCTCATCATGCTCGCCCTGGTCGGCCTCGGCATGCTGGTCGATGCGGTGTCGCTGATCGTCGTTACCACGCCCATCCTGCTGCCGCTGATCACCACGCTCGGCTACGACCCGCTCTGGTTCGGCATCATCCTGGTGATGAACCTGGAGATCGCCGTCGTCACGCCGCCGGTCGGGCTCAACCTCTACACGCTCAAGGCGGTGGCCCCGATGCTGCGGATCGAAGAGATCGTGCGCAGCGTCGTACCCTTCGTCATGGTGCAGTTCGTGATGCTGATCATCTTCGTGCTGTTCCCGTCCATCAGCCTCTGGCTGCCCAATCTCATGCGCTAAGTTTCACCAAGGGAGGAAAGACATGACCATCGACAGACGCAGGCTCATCACCACCACGGGCGCCGTGGCGCTGGCTTCGGCTCTCGGCCTGAACAGCCGCCAGGCCCTGGCCGCGCAGAAGCTGACCGGCGTGACCTATCTGCCGCCGTCCTATGCCGATCTCGCCTATGGCTCGCAGGGACTGGTCGACCGGATCAACGAGCAGGCCGGTGACGTCGTCGCCATCGACTTCTACGATTCCGGCCGTCTTCTAGCCGCCGACGAGCAGCTGCCGGCGCTGCGGTCGGGCACGATCGACTTCATGTTCCACACCACGTCCTACATCACCCGCTCGCTGCCGATCCTCGGCATCACCGGACTGCCGGGCGTGGTCGGCGATCTCGCCCAGAATCCCGACCGGCTGAAGCGCGGCTCGCCGCTGTTCCAGCTGGTCCAGGACGAGCTGAAGAAGAACGGTCTCACCGTTCTCAGCCTCGGCGGCGGGATCATGGAGCCGGAATACATCTGGAGCACCGAGGCCGCACCAATCCGCAGCCTCGAGGACATCGACGGCAAGAAGATCCGCGTCGTCTCCTTCGAAGCCACCAAGGCGGTCGAGGATCTGGGCGGAGCGGCGGTGCGCATCCCCTCCTCCGAGCTCTATCTCGCCATGCAGCGCGGTACCGTCGATGCGGCGGTCGCCAACATCTCCACCATCAACGGCCGCAGCATCCAGGAGCAGGTCGGACAGGTCTATCGCCTGCCCCTCACCGCGTTCGCCATCGGCGTGTTCGTCCAGACCGATCGCTGGGAAGCCATGGACCAGGCGGTCCGCGACGCCTTCATGGATGGCATCGAATGGTTCGACGAGAACAGCGCCCGGGTCGCCAATGTCGACTATTTCGAGAACAAGTACTGGCCGGCCTTCCGCGAGCTCGGCATCGAGGAGATCAACCCGGACGAAGCAGCACTGGAACGCTTCAACGAGATCAGTACCAATGTGCGCGAGAGCTGGGTGCAGGAGGTCGGCGAAGAGGTCGGTCGCCGCGCCATCGCGCTGGCGCACGGCGAAGACGCCTAGAGACTTGTGCGCCCCAAAGGGCGCACAATCCACGCTCCAACTGTTGAACCACCGCATCGTGCCGTCCGCAGATCGATCGCGATCTTCGGGCCGATGCCGTCGAGAGGTCCATGATGCTCGCCGTTCCGGTCAAGCTGTTCGAACAGTTCGCCAGGCTCCTCCAGATCATAGGCCAGGCCGTTCTCGCCTTCATGGCGCTGACGATCACCTATGACGCGACGATGCGCTACATCTTCGCCGCCCCGACCTCCTGGAGCCTGGAGATCAACGCCTTCCTGGTCGTCTATCTGGCGGTCATGACGGCGGCGGACGTGCAGCGGCGCGGCGAGCATATCGGGATCACGCTCTTGCCCGACAACATGGGCGACCGCGGGCGGCGGATCCTGTCCGCCGTCGTCGGCATCGTCGGTGCCGTGTTCTGCGGGATCATCACGTGGCGCGGCGGCCTGATGGCGCATGACGCCTGGGCCTATGGCGAGCGCGTTTCCAGCGGCTTCGGCACGCCGATGTGGCTGCCCTACGGCATGCTGCCCGTCGGCTTCGGGGCGCTGTGCCTGCAGTTCCTGATCAACATCTTCCAGGGACCGCCGCCACGGTCGAACGTGATCCACCACGTCTGAGGGACAAGGCTCAACGGCAGCGGCCTGGCGCCTCTGCCGTTCACGCCATCATGCCGCGCGCGGCGACCGGCCAGACGGTCTCGACCCAGCCGGCGCGCACGCCCACATACCAGTCGTAGCGGTCCACCGTCGGGTCGCAATGTCCCGGCACCAGCCGCAGGCGTTCGCCGATCGACAGTTGCGTGCCATCGGCGCAAACCAGCTGGCCGTGCTCGTCCGAGGCGCTGGCATAGGTCACGCCGGGGCGCTCGTGGACCAGCGGCAGCCCGCTGTCGATCGCGATGCCCTTGTGGCCGCAATCCACCACCGCGACGCCCCCGCGCGCCGCACTCATCACCGTTGCGGCAACGAAAAGCGACTGGCGAAACTCCGGCGCCGGTCGGTTGCGGCCGTAATCGGCATCCATGAAGACGTAGGAGCCGGCCTGCAATTCGGTGAAGACGCCGCTCGCCGCTTCCCATTCGAAGGTGCCGGTGCCGGCTCCGGTGACGGCGGGGCATGCGATCCCCTTCGCCCTGAGATCGTCGACCACCCCTCGGGCGGCTTCGGCCACGTCATGGATGGCGGCGCGCCGCGCATCGCCATCGCGCAGATGCTGGGCGCCGCCATGATAGGCCTGGACGCCGCCGAAAACGAGCGCCCGGCTGCCGGCGATGCGCTGCGCCAGCGCCACGGCAGAAGCAGCGGAACCGACGCCGGCGCGATTGGTGCCGACATCCATCTCGACGAGGACGGTCAGGCGGCAGCTTGCCGCTTCGGCCGCCGCCTCGATCAGGTCGACCACGCCGGCATCGTCGGCACAAAGGGCGATGTTGGTCATCCGCGACAGGGCGGCGACCCGCGCCAGCTTGCGCGGCGAGACGATCTCGTTGGTGATGAGGATGTCGGGAACGCCGGCCCAGGCGAGGATCTCGGCCTCGCCGACCTTCTGGACGCATTGCCCCACGGCGCCGCGCCGCGCCTGCCAATGGGCGATGACCGGCGACTTGTGGGTCTTGGCATGGGGCCTGAGGCGGATGCCGGCCTTGGTGCAGAACGCGGCCATGCGGTCGAGATTGTGTTCCAGCGCGTCGAGGTCGACGAGGAGCGCCGGCGTGTCGACCTCCTCCTCGGCCATGCCCGGCTCGGCCGGCGGGTTCTGCAGCATGCGCGACGTTCCGATCCTGTCCCTGTCAGGCGCCGGAAGGGCCGGCGCGCCCTTCCGGCATCCTCGACCGTCAGGCCGCGGCGGTCCAGTCCGTCAGGTCGAGTTGCACCTTCATGGCCTGCTTGCGGTCGCTGGCCAGGTCGAAGGCCTCGACGGCCCGGCCGGCCGGCAGCCGGTGGGTGATGAGCGGCGACAGGTCGACCAGTTGCCGCGAGACGAGGTCGGCCGCCAGCGCGAATTCCGCGTCGAAACGGAAGGAGCCGACCATCTCGATCTCCTTGGCGACCAGAGAGGCCAGCGGAAACTCGACCGGGCCGCCATTGCCGACGGCAACCAGCCGTCCGCGCGGGCGCACGCATTCCACCGCCGTGGCGACCGCTGCCGGGTTCCCCGAGCATTCGAACACCACATCGATTCGGCCCTTGTCCGCCTTGAGAGCATCGAGGCCGGTGCGGTCGCTGCCGAGATCGACCACGACGTCGGCGCCGAGCTTGCGAGCGGTTTCCAACGGCTCGCCGACGACGTCGCAGGCGGTGATGTGCGCTGCCCCGGCGCGGCGGGCCGCCGCGACTGCGAGGCAGCCGATCGGGCCGCAGCCCGACACGAAGACGCGGGCGCCCAGAAGCGGGCCGGCCTGGCGCGCCGCATGCAGGCACACCGCGAAGGGCTCGGCCAGGGCGGCGAGGCCCGCATCCGTCGCCGCGCCCACCGGCACGGCCTGAGTGGCCGGCACCACCAGAACCTCGCGGAACGTGCCCTGGACATGCGGGAAGCGCATGGCGCTGCCGCTGAACACCATGTCGAGACAGTGATGGCGCATGCCGCGCAGGCAATATTCGCACGTCCCGCAGGGCCGCGACGGATTGATCGCCACCCGGTCGCCGACGGCAAGGCCGGACACGCCCGAACCCAGTTCCTCGACGAGGCCCGAGGCTTCGTGCCCCAGGATCATCGGCTCCCGGATACGGATCGTCCCGAAGCCGCCGTGATGGTAGTAGTGCAGGTCCGAGCCGCAGATGCCGCCCGACTGGACGCGCAGTCGCACCTCGCCGGCACCGGGCGCCCCGGGATCGGGACGCTCCTCGATGCGGAGGTCGTGGGGCGCGTGCGCAACGATCGCCTTCATGGTATCTCCCGCTCTTGCCGCGTCACAGGACCGACAGCATCCCGCCGTCGACATAGATGATCTGGCCGTTGACGTAGTCGGAGGCCGAGGAGGCGAGGAAGACGGCCGTGCCGACCAGTTCCTCGGGCTGGCCCCAGCGGCCGGCCGGCGTGCGGCTCTTGACCCAGTTGTCGAAGGCCTCGTTGGCGACCAGCGCCTCGTTCATGTCGGTCAGCATGTAGCCGGGTCCAATGGCATTGGCCTGGATGCCGGAGGCGGCCCATTCGGCGGCCATGCCCTGGGTCAGAAGCTTGATGCCGCCCTTGGCGACGGTATAGGGGATCACCGTCGCGCGGGCGAGCTGGCTGGTCAGCGAGCCGATGTTGATGATCTTGCCGCGACCGCGCGGGACCATGCGGCGGGCGGCCTCGCGGCCGATCAGGAAGGCGCTGGTCAGGTTGGTGTCGATCACCCGCTGCCAGTCGGCCAGCGCCAGTTCGAGCATCGGCTGGCGGTGCTGGATGCCGGCGTTGTTGATGACGATGTCGACTTCCAGCCCCTCGGCATCGAAGCGCTCGAAGGCGGCGACCACGTCGGCCTCCCCGGTCACGTCGAAGACCGCCTCGTGGACCGTGTGGCCGGCATCGCGCAGTTCCTTGGCGGCGGCGGCGACCGTCTCGGCGCTGCGTCCGTTCAGGATGACCACGGCGCCGGCTTCCGCCAGCCCCTGCGCCATCGCCTTGCCCAGTCCGCGCGAGGAGCCGGTGATCAGTGCCGTGCGGCCGGTCAGGTCGAATGATGCGGTTTTGGTCATGATGTCTTCCTTCTAGATTTCGCTGATGCGGCGAGAGAGGTCGGCGCGCTCGAAGACGTCCGATTTCAGTTCGACGCCGAGGCCCGGTCCGTCCATGGGATAGACGTAGCCGCCCTCGATCCGCGGCACCGCGGTCACGAGTTCCGTATACCAGCCGCGATAAAACGCCCTAACGGATTCCTGGATCAGCGTGTTGGGCTGGCTGAACGACATGTGGACGGCGGCCGCGAAGCCGACCGGGCCGATGCAGTCGTGCGGCGCGAAGGGCCGGTGCCAGGTCTCGGCAAGGGCGGCGATCTTGCGGCCCTCGGTCAGGCCGCCGGACCAGCACAGATCGACCATGGCCACCGACAGCGCATCGCGGTCGAGCATGTCCTTGTAGGGCCAGCGCGAGCCGAGCGTTTCGGAGGCGCAGACCCAGACATCGGTCGAACGGGCATATTCGGCGAGCGCCTGGGGCGAGTTCATGCGGATCGGATCCTCGAACCACATCGGCTTGTAGGGCTCGAGTTCCTTCGCGATCATCTTGGCGGCCGGCAGGTTCCACAGCGAGTGGAACTCCACCATGATGTCGATCCGGTCGCCGACGGCCTTGCGGATCTTCTCGAAGGGTTCGAGGCCGCGCCGCATCTGCTCGGCCGTCAGATAGAGGCCGCCCGTCTCGTTGGCGATCGGGTCGAAGGGCCAGATCTTCATGGCGTCGATGCCGTTGTCGAGGAGATCCTCGGCCAGCGCGCCGGCATCGGTCATGAAGGCGTCGAGATCCTCGTAGGGGCCAGTATTCTCGCCGAGGTTCCAGTTCGACACCGGCCGGATGTTGGACGAGCTGACATAGCGGGTACCGGCGCAGGTATTGTAGATGCGCAGCCGGTCGCGGCACAGGCCGCCCAGCATCTGGTGCACCGGCTGGTCGCAGAGCTTGCCGAAGATGTCCCACAGCGCGATGTCGATCGCCGAAGCCGCGCGATACTCGACGCCGGTGGAGGACTGCGCCATCGGCAGGTTCACCATCTCCTTTGACAGCGCCTCGATATGCAGCGGATTGCGGCCGAGCAGGCGGCCGGCCAGCGTGTCGTGGATGTGGGCGGACACTGCGCCGGCGCCGTAGAAGGTCTCGCCGAGCCCGATGATCCCGGCATCGGTGTGGACGCGCACCCACAGGACATTGGAGAATTCCTCGGTCCGCAGCGTCTCGATGGCGGTGATTTTCATGCAGGCAGGCTCCCTCCTGGGCGAATCCCCTTGCAATTCGCCGCCCTTCTTCGGCGCGATGGACGGCCGGGGTCAAGGCGGCCCACGCAACGCGGGCCTCAGGCCGCGCCGATCGTGACCGCACAGGACGCAGAATCCGCGGGCGCGTCGATCTCGATCAGGTCGCCCTCGCCGATGCCGTCGATGTCACAGAGGATGACGGGGCAATCGCGGCCGTAGAGCGCCCTGGCGACCATCGCACCGACGGTGAGGATCGGATCGGGCCGGGCCAGCAGGATGGCGAGCGGCCCGGTCTGCCGCCGGATCGACTCGGCCAGGACGGACGCCGACGACGACGAACCGCGGCCGCTCGGCATGACGAGGATGCGCCCGGTCACGCAGGCGCCGCGCGCGGCGTGCGAGGCGTCGATGATCCGGCCGGTTTCCACGTCGACGCCGCCCCAGAAGCTGAGGGCTTCGCCGAGGACGAGCGCCCGACCCTCCGCCCGCCCGGCGACGATTGCCCGGCCCTCGCGGCTCATGCGGGGCTCCTCACGACCCTGCCGGCCTCAGCGGACAGGACGCAGTCCTCCAGCGACCCGAAGGCCACGGAGACGCCGATATTGCCCGGCGCGTAATGCGCCCACTTGCCGGAATTGGTCATCACCGCCCCCTCCACGCCGTGCAGGATCGTGGTGACATAGGTGCAGGTATCGACGACCGGAACGAGGCCGCAATTTACCAGGCCTGCCAGCGCGCCGTCCTGGTGAAGCCCGGCCAGGGTCTCGCGACTGGTATTGACGTAGATCGGGACGCCCCGGTCCGGCCGCACGCCCCGCAGCAGCGGCAGCAACAGATCCCATTCGCCACGCGAAAAATGCGGCGTGCCCAGGCAAACCGCATCGATGGGCGCCCCCACCGGGACGGTGGACAGACGGCTCAGCACGTCTTCGACGGCCGCCGGGGTGATCGGGATGATCCGGTCGGGTTGCGCGCTGGCGAAAGCCGCCGCCAGCGTCGGGGCTTCCGGCGTGATGCCGACCGCGTGGAACAGGCCGACCGCGCCGGCGGAAGCGGCCGCCGCGCCCAGCGCCTTGAGCTGGTCCTCGTCGCGGGGCGGCGGCAGGCCCTCGATGACCGGCACGGACTCGGCCGATGCTTCGCCGATGATCAGACCGACCGCGACATAGAGCGCGTCGCTCGGCTCGATCGACGGCGCGAAGCCCTGGAGACGATACAGCAGGCGGCCGCGGCGGTTCTCGTCGAGATGCAGGCCGAAAGCGGGCGCGCGGCCGGTGATCGCGCAGCACAGGTCGATGAAGTCGCCATAGCGGTCGGTGCGCGCGCCGATCACCGAATTGGCGAAGACGATGGCATTGGATTCGCCCCACGCGACCTGTTCGCCGAAGCGGGGCCGGAACAGCGTCTGATAGGGCGCGCAGGTAAAGGAGGCCTGGCAGCCGAGGGCCTCGTGGGCCTGCATCAGCCGTCGCCGCGGCTGTTGCTCGCCGGCGTCGAGACGCACGAGATCGGGGTGGATGAGGTCGAGGGAGCCGACATTCAGGGTCGTCGGCACGCGGACGCGGCCGCCCTCTGTCAGCAACCGCTCGACGAAATCGAGGCTGACGGCGCCGTGATAGAGGCAACCGTCCACGTGCGCCCCGACAATGTCGAGAAGGGCCCGGCGCCCACCGAGCGCGCGAAGGCGGCCAGGATCTGCATGGCGAACGCGGCGGCCTTGCCCTCCTCGCCATTCAGCAACGCGCGATCCTGGTCGGTCAGGTGCAGGGACATCGATCACCCGTGGGAAGAGCGCCAGCCGCGGTCAGCCGGCAGCCCGTTGGCCGCGACAATGACCGGGAATTGCGGTGACTGGCAATCATCCACAGGCAATTGGCACGGCGCCCGCGAGGTTAAGAGTCCGGTTACCTACCCCGTCGATATTGCGGCTCCGGATTCGCGAAGGAGAAACCATGAGTGACACGGCCATGATTGCGGGCGGACAGATCCGTTCGTTCGTCGAGCGCATCGAGCAGATCGAGAGCGAGATCCAGGACCTCAACGACGGCAAGAAGGAAGTCTTCGCCGAGGCCAAGGGCGAAGGGTTCGACGTCAAGGTGATCCGCGAGATCATCAAGTTGCGCAAGCAGGACAAGGACGAGCGGGACGAGCACGAGACGCTGCTCGACCTCTACATGCGCGCGATGGAAGAGGCTCCGTCCGCCGTCGCCGCCTGAGACGACGGACCGTGCGGCGTCAGGGAAGGCGCCCGGGATGCCCGGCGCCTTCCCGTTTGCAGCGGACGCGCAGAACCGTTTGCGCCCTCAGGCGGCGGCATATTCCATGTCGCTGACATGCTCCAGCCAGTCGATGGCGATGCCGTCCAGGGCCTCCTGGATGGAGACATGCGTCATCATCGTGTCCGGGCCGGCGCCGTGCCAGTGCTTCTCGCCCGGCGAGATCCAGATCACGTCGCCCGCCCGGATCACCTCGATCGGGCCGCCCTCGCTCTGGAACCGCCCTGCCCCCGCCGTGACATAGAGCGTCTGGCCCAGCGGATGGGTGTGCCATGCGGTGCGGGCACCGGGCTCGAAGGTCACCAGGTTCGAGCGCACCCGCGCCGGCTCGGGCGCCTCGACGATCGGGTCCTGCCACACGGTGCCGGTGAAATAGCTGGCCGGCCCGCGCCGTGTCGGGACGGATCCCCCGCGTCTGATGTCCATGATGACTCTCCTCCTCGCAGGGATTGTCGGGCGGTCTGCCGGCCCCTGCATTCCCGTTTGTCTCTCGACGCGACCCGATCACATGCCGAAGTCGCGATGGGTCCCTGCGCGACCATCGCACCGGCTGCGACCGGATGCCAGCGAACAGGCGGGACGCCGCGCCCCGACCGCATCAGGCCGGCTCGGAACCACTTTTGCGTGCAATTCCAGGCCGCGCCCGCGGCGGTCGGGGCCCTGTCGTCTACGGCAAGGATCTTGCGAGAACCGCCGCATGCGAGCGATGGCTGCAACCTTATCGCAACCGTCTGCCTGTATCTTCCACTCTGGATATCGCAGCGCATTGGAGTTTGAGTGCTGAAACTTGCGGGAATCGTTCGGTTTGTCGAAGCACGGGCCGGCAATGTTGCGGTCGTCTTCGGCCTGGCGCTGCCGATGCTCGTCATGTGCATGGCGACCGCCGTCGATCTTTCCGGGATCTATGGCGCCAATCGCAGCCTGCAGCAGGCCGCCGACGTCGCCGCGCTGGCCGCCGGGCGGGAATACGGCCGGACGCAGGACCCGGAATACCTGAAGAGCGTGTCGGAAGCCTACTTCTTCCACAATGCCGGCGAGGAGACCCGCGGCACGACGCAATTCAGCTATGACGGCGTCGCACGCGAAGATGGCATGACGATCCTCAAGGTGACCGCACGGCGGCAATTGCCGACCTTCTTCGGTGACGCGCTGATGTGGGTCACGGGCGGAACCCTCGACTGGCGTCAGTTCCCGCTCTACGCCAAGAGCGAGATCGTCGTGCAGAACCGCTCGATCGAACTGGCTCTGGTGCTCGACAATTCCGGCTCGATGCAGGACAGGCCGAATTCCGGCGGCACCAAGAGCAAGATCGACATCGTGAAGGATGCGGCGACCGATCTTGCGGAACAGTTCCTGTCCGCGGACAAGGGCTCGACCGAAGAGTTTCCCGTACAATTCGCCGTCGTCCCCTTTTCCAGCTCGGTGAATGTCGGCCCGCAATACAAAAACGCGGCCTGGATGGACACGCAGGGCCGCTCGCCGATCCACCACGAGAATCTCGACTGGGGAAACTGGCTGTCCGGAGCCACAAGCGGCGGCTGGAACTGGGTCGGGGGCCGGGGCTGGGTCTACACCGCCCCCTCGAGCGGCACGCCCCAGGCCAAGTTCAACGGCTCCTACTGGACCAAGATCTCGTCCGGCGAGCCGCTGACGCGGTTCTACGTCTATGACAACGCGCATCTCAAGGGCGACTTCGGCAGCTGGCGCGGCTGCGTGGAGGCACGGCCGAACGGACTGTCGACCACCGACACGGTTCCCGATTCCACCAAGCCGGAGACGTTGTTCGTGCCGACCTTCGCGCCAGACGAATATGACGACGTCCAGGTCGGCTGGAACGACTATCTGGAGAGCACCAGCGGCTCCACCAATTCGGCCAAGGACGCGATGGCCGAGCAGGCCAAGGTCGCGAAATATTTCGACAGCAGCTACCGGCTGACGAAACCGAGCATCAACCGTGGGGACTGGGGGCCGAACTCCAATTGCGTGACGACGCCGCTCACGCCGCTGACCAAGACGCTGAAGACGGTCACCGACGCCATCGACGTCATGGAGGCGCAAGGCTCGACGAACATCCCCCATGGTCTGGCATGGGGCTGGCGCCTGCTGACGTCGCGCGAGCCGTTCACGGAAGGCAGGAGCCACGAGACACCCGACAACATGAAGGTGCTGGTGCTGATGACCGACGGCAACAACACCTACAACCTCAACTCCGGCGGCCGGCCACTGGAAATCCGCGACCACAACCGCTCGACCTACGGCTCCTACGGCTATGGCGCGACCTACGCCCATGGCAGCAGCACGCGCAAAGCCGGCCGGATCTATGACGGCACCACCGGCGTCTCGAAGGACTACAGCGTCGACAGCTATGTTGCGGCCATGGACCAGAACGTCGCCAAGATCTGCCAGAACGTGAAGGCGGACGGTCGCAAGCCGGGCAGCGATATGGACGGTATCCTGATCTTCACCATCGCCTTCGACCTTCGCGACGGAGAGCCGGTGAAGAAGCTGATGGAGGATTGCGCCTCGGATGGTCTGATCGACCCGAGCCAGAAGCTCTATTACGACGCCCAGAGCCAGGACGAGTTGGCGGCCGCCTTCCAGGCGATCACCGAACAGATCTCGAGCCTGCGCATCGCCCGCTAGGGATTATCGCGCCGGATCCGACGCACCCGGCGCTGCTGACATCCCGCTGCTCCGCACCATGTGCCGGAGACAAATCCCAGGCCCAGGAGGCATCCGTCATGCTTGCAGCCACACTCTTCTTCCTGAGCCTCGGGCTCTCCCAGCCCCTCGCCACCATGACCGCGAGCGCGGATGCCGCCGTGGTGTCTGACGCCGCGACGACTGCCCACTCCCGCAGCGTGCCGGACGGCGCCTATCGTCTGGCACAGCATCGCCCGGGCGGCGGAACGGTGGGGCGCGGCGACCACCGCGGATACCGCGACCGTCGCCGCTCTCTCGACGCCGATCGCTATCTCTACGACTTCCGGGGTTCGCCGCGCTGGCGCGCCGAGGACCGTCTGCGCGACCGGCACCGGGATCGCCGCTGGGGCCGTGATCGCCATCGCGACTGGGACCGTCGTCATGACCGCCGCGACCGCGACTGGGATCGCGACCACCGCGACCGGGACAGGGACTGGCGGCGCGACCGCCGAGACAGCGACTGGGATTTTGGCCGGGGCTTCGACCGTCACCGCGATCGTGACCGCCGGCGAGGCGATGACCGCTTCCGCGACAGGCGCGACCGCTTCGAGGACCGGCGCAAGCGCTGGTAGGGCGGCGTCCGCGACCGCGACGGACTCCCGCCGTCAACGATCAGGCAGGCCCGGTCTCGGCCATGACGAAATCGGCGATCGCGGCGATATCGTCGAGGGCGAAGACCGGCAGCTGCGTTCCCGTCACATCATGATCGGCCGCAATCGCCGCGATCGCCGGGACGCTCTCCTGCATCGGCCGGCGGTCGAGCGCCCCGATCCGCCGGCACTCGATCTTGCGATGCGCCTCCCGCTTGAACCCCTCGACCAGGATGAGGTCACACGGCGACAGGCGGGCGACAATCTCCTGCAGGCTCGGCTCGGACTCGCCGCGCAGCTCGTGCATCAGCGCCCAGCGCTGCCCGGAAACGATCGCCACCTCACCAGCTCCGGCGATCCGATGGCGGAAGGAATCGGTCCCCTCCCTGTCGATCTCGAAGGCATGATGGGCGTGCTTGACCGTGGAGACCCGCAGGCCCCGTGCCGTGAGTTCCGTCACCAGCCGTTCGGTGAGGGTCGTCTTGCCGGAATTCTTCCAGCCCGTGATGCCGAATATGCGCTGTGTCACCGTGGCAATCGCCTTCTCGAACTCGTCTTGTCCCGCCACCGGGGATCGCGCCCATCTAGGCGAAGGTGGCAGGCCGGGTCGAGATGCGACGGCGTGCATGCCCGGCGGCCGGCGCTGCGCGATCAAGCGTTGCTGCAAACCGGGGGCTAAGGCTAGATGCCGCCATGTCCGAAACCGTGCCCACCTATCTGACCACCCGTGAACTGGCCGATCTCCTGCGGATCAAGGAGCGCAAGGTCTACGATCTGGCCGCCAGCGGCGACGTGCCCTGCATCCGCGTCGTCGGCAAGCTGCTGTTCCCGCGCGCGGAGGTCGACGCCTGGATGGCCGCGTCCCGCTCCGGCCCGATCGCCGGCGAGCGCGAATTGCCGATGATACTCGCCGGCAGCCACGATCCGTTGCTGGAATGGGCGCTGCGCCAGTCGGGGAGCGGGCTGGCGGCGTTCTTTGATGGCAGCCTCGACGGGATAGGCCGGGTGTCGCGGCGCGAGGCGGCGGCCTGCGCCACCCATGTCAGGGAAGCCGGCGGTGACTGGAACGTCGTCACGGTCCGCGACATGCTGGGCGACGCCCCGGTGGTACTGATCGAATTTGCCCGACGCCAATGCGGCCTGATCGTCGCGCCCGGCAATCCGCATGGGATCGCCTCTGTGAGCGACCTGGCGCCGCTGCGCTTTGCCCGGCGCCGGTCTCGACACGGATGCGCTGGCCGGACCGCCGGTGCCCGCCAAGACCGAGGACGACGTGGCCCGGCTGGTCCTGGACGGCAAGGCCGATGCGGGCTTCGGGCTCGCCGCGATGGCCGCCCAGTACCGGCTCGGTTTCGTCCCCCTTGCCGACGACCGATACGACCTGCTGGTCTGGCGGCGCGCGTGGTTCGAGCCGCCGCTGCAGTCGCTGGCGCGGTTCCTGCATTCGGGCGAGTTCGCCGAGCGCGCCGCCGAGATGACCGGATACGACGTCGGCGGCGCGGGCACCGTTCACTACAACGCTCCCGGCGCCTGAGCCGAAACGCGCCCTGGCGCGCCGGCCCCCTTGGACCGACGCCGGCGCTATTTGGCGTTCGGGAAGAACAGCTGCTGGCCGTCGGTCCTGAAGTTCGCAATGGCGGTCTGGCCTTCTGCGCCAGTCAGCCAGTCGATGAAGGCCTGGCCCGCTTCGGCCTTCACCGCAGGGTGCTTCTCCGGGTTCACGAGGATGACGCCATACTGGTTGAAGAGTTTGGGGTCGCCTTCGACGAGGATCTCGTGATCGCCCTTGTTGCCGAAGGAGATCCAGGTCGCGCGATCGGTCAGGGCGTAGGCGCCCATGCCGACACCGGTATTGAGGGTGGCGCCCATGCCCGATCCCGTCTCTCGGTACCAGCCGCCCGACGCCGCGCCAAGATCGACGCCTGCTCCCTGCCACAGACGCTGCTCCGCCTTGTGCGTGCCGCTGTCGTCGCCGCGCGAGGCGAAGGGCGCCTTCGCCGCGGCGATCGTGTCGAGCGCCGCTCCGGCATCCTTCATGCCCGCCACACCGGCCGGATCATCCTTCGGGCCGACGATGACGAAGTCGTTGTACATCACGTCGAAGCGCTCGACGCCGCCGCCATCGGCGACGAATTGCTCCTCGGCGGGTTTGGCATGGACCAGCAGCACGTCGCCGTCGCCGTTCTCGGCGTTCTTGATCGCCTGGCCGGTGCCGACCGCGACGATGCGGACCTCGATGCCGGACGTTTCGGTGAAGCCCGGCAGGATCGCATCCAGCAGGCCGGAATTCTGGGTCGACGTCGTCGACTGGACGACGATGAAGTCCGCCTGTGCCGCAGCCGGAGCGACCATCGCCCCCAGCGTCATCGAGATGATGGCGACAGCCCCGATCAGTTGCGTCTTCACGCGTTCCTCCTTGCCCGCAAGCGGCGCTACAGAACGAGCCCGCCGGCGAGAAACTCTCGCGCCGGCTGAGACAAGGGCTCGTCGAAAAATCGCCCGCCCGGTGTCTGCTCGGTGATCCGGCCGCGATGGACGAAGACGATCTCGGCGCCCAGGCGGCGGGCCTGGCCGATGTCGTGGGTCACCATCACGATCTTGGTTCCGGCGTCGGCAACGCGGCGCAGCAGGATCTCGATCGCCTGGGTGGCGCCGGGATCGAGGCTCGAGGTCGGCTCGTCCATGAACAGGATGTCCGGCGAGGTCGAGATCGCACGGACCACCGCCAGCCGCTGCTGCTCGCCGCCCGACAGGGTTCGCGCGGGCTGGTTGCCTCGGTCGGCGAGGTCGCCGATGGCGAGCAATTGCGCGACCCGCTCCCTGCGCGCGGCGCGCGCCAGGCCATGCACCTTCAGGGCGTAGTCGATATTGGCGGCGACGGACCGGCGCAGCAGGACCGGGCGCTGGAAGACCATCGCCTGCCGGCGGCGCACCCTGGGGCCGATGGCCTGGCCGTTGAAGCTCATCCGCCCGGATGCGGGCGCGATCAGCCCGTGCAGCAGCCGCAGAAGCAGGCTCTTGCCTGCCCCGTTCGGGCCGAGGATCAGGGTCGGCGCGCCGGGCGCGATGGTCAGGCCCGCCACATCCAGCAAGGTTCGACCACCGGCGCGGAACACGAGGTTCTCGGCGCGGATCGGCAGGACCGATGCGCGATACGCGTCATCAGTTAGGCTGGCCTGCGCCGGTGCGATGCCGGCATAGCTGTGGATGGCGAGGTCCTCACGCATGGGCGACCTGCGGCCGGCTCGCGCTCAACAGCCCCACCGAGGCGTTGATCGCGATCGCGATGATCAGGAGGATCGCGCCCAGGGCGAGCGCCAGGGACAGGTTGCCCTTCGAGGTCTCCAGGGCCACCGCCGTCGTCATCACCCGGGTGACGTGGTTGATGTTGCCCCCGACGATGATGACGGCGCCGACTTCCGCGATGGCACGGCCGAATCCCGCCAGCAGCGCCGTGACGAGACTGTGCCGTCCGTCCCAGAGCAGCGTCGGGACGGCCGCGATGCGGGAGACGCCGAAGGAACGGAGCTGTTCGGAATATTCGGCGTCGAGGTCCTCGACAACCTGCCGCGTCAGCGCTGCGACGATGGGCACCACCAGCACCACCTGCGCGACGATCATCGCGGCCGGCGTGTAGAGCATCTGCAGGACCCCGAGCGGGCCGGCATTCGACAGCATCAGATAGACCAGCAGGCCGACCACGACGGGTGGCAGCCCCATCAGCGCGTTGAGCAGCACGATGGCCACGCGGCGGAACGGAAACCGTCCGACGGCCAGAAGGGCGCCCAGCGGCATGCCGATCGCCGCGGCGATCACCACAGCGGTGACGGAAACCCGGAGCGACAGGAGGACGATGGACCACAGCTCCGGGTCGCCCGAAAGGATCAAGCCCGCAGCCAGCGAGAACGATTCTGCAATTTCCTGCATTTTTGAGTTTTTGCTTCGCTCCCTGGTTCGTCTGACAGCAATATGACAGGGAACGCAGGATAATTCCAGATTAAGGAACTGTTACCGCCTGTGGCTCGCGGCGGACCATAGCGTCGAGGTCAAACAAGCCTCCCGCACTGCAACACCCAGTATTTAAAGTTGAGTAGTATCATCTAGTTTAAGTAAGCGACCGGGAGACATTGCCGCATCTTGAGAAAAGCGTTGTCGGACCGCTGATTTGTTGCTCTAATGAGGTGGGAGAAAAGCCTTGCAGACCAACAATCTCGCTGTAACGACGGAACCGGCCGAAGCCGAGGCCTTGCGCGCCAACCTCTACAGGTTGCTGGCCCGCATCCTTGCGCAGCCGATGGACGAATC
This sequence comes from Aurantimonas sp. A2-1-M11, assembly GCF_036549475.1. Lineage (NCBI taxonomy): Bacteria > Pseudomonadati > Pseudomonadota > Alphaproteobacteria > Hyphomicrobiales > Aurantimonadaceae > Aurantimonas > Aurantimonas sp. A2-1-M11. The sequence continues at coordinate 28,929 of NZ_JAZHLI010000001.1, forward strand.
GCTGCTGCTCACGCTGCGGGGCCTGTCCGGCGACAGCAGCCTGTTGGGCCAGGGCATCGGTGAACTGGCGGCACAGGCCGCCGCTACATCGCTTGCCGAGGCGCACGCGGAATATCAGGAGCTGTTCATCGGGGTCGGGCGCGGCGAACTCGTGCCCTACGGCTCCTATTATCTCACCGGATTTCTCCACGAGAAGCCGCTGGCGCGCCTGCGCAGCGACATGGTGCCGCTCGGCATCGCCCGCTCCGACGACAGCCGCGATCCGGAAGACCATGCCGGCGCCCTGATGGAGATGATGGCGGGGCTGATCGACGGCGCCTTCGGCCAGGTCCAGCCGCTGGCGGTCCAGAAGGATTTCTTCCGCAAGCACGTGGGCTCGTGGGCCGGGCACTTCTTCGCCGATCTCGAGACCAGCCGGTCGGCGCTTCTGTATCGCCCGGTCGGCACGGTCGGCCGTCATTTCATGGCCATCGAGGAATCGGGCTTCGACATGTAGCCGCAGAACCGGCGGGGAGCACGGCGCCCCGCAGCAGTAAGGAACCAGGGCCAGGCCCTGCGACGACGGAGAAGCAGGATGAGCGACAAGGACACGGGAATGAAGGACGCAATCAAGGCCGACCGCCGGGCTTTCCTGAAATTCGCGGGGCTGGGCAGCGTCGCCGGTGGCGCGGCGCTGGTCACCGGCGCTCCCGCCGAAGCGGAGATGACCGATCAGGACACGGCCGGCGCGGGCTACCGCGAAACCGACCATGTGAAGACATTCTACAAGACGGCACGGTTCTAACCCTCTCGACAGGCAATCGGACTGCGGGCGGCCGCACATCAGGGATCGGAGACAGCAATGCTCAGGAAAAAGGCAAATGGCGCGGCGCGGAGCAACCGGATGGTCTCGGCGCTGTCGGAGCTGGGAACGGCCGCGGTTGATCGCCGGACATTCCTGAAGCGCTCGGGCCTCACCATCGGTGGCGCGGCCGCCGTCGCGACCCTGTCCGGCGGCATGGTGCGCCGGGCCGAGGCGGCCGGCGAGACGGCCACCGGCGAGATGGAGATCCGCAAGTCGGTCTGCACCCATTGCTCGGTCGGCTGCACGGTCATCGCCGAGGTGTCCAACGGCGTCTGGGTCGGCCAAGAGCCCGGCTTCGATTCACCGTTCAACCTGGGCGCCCATTGCGCCAAGGGCGCCTCGGTGCGCGAGCACGCCCATGGCGAACGCCGCCTGAAATACCCGATGAAGCTCGTCGGCGGCAAATGGCAGCGCATCAGCTGGGACGAGGCGATCAACGAGATCGGCGACAAGATGCTGGAGGTCCGCGAGGCCGCCGGTCCCGATTCCGTCTACTGGCTCGGCTCGGCCAAGCATTCCAACGAGCAGTCCTACCTGATCCGAAAGTTCGCCGCCTATTGGGGCACGAACAACATCGACCACCAGGCGCGGATCTGCCACTCCACCACGGTCGCAGGTGTCGCCAACACCTGGGGCTACGGTGCGATGACGAATTCCTACAACGACATCCACAATTCTCGGGCGATCTTCCTGATCGGCGGCAACCCGGCCGAGGCGCATCCGGTCTCGCTGCTGCATCTGTTGAAGGCCAAGGAAGAGAACAACGCGCCGCTGATCGTCTGCGACCCGCGCTTCACGCGCACCGCGGCCCATGCCGACGAATTCGTCCGGTTCCGGCCGGGCACCGACGTCGCGCTGATATGGGGCGTTCTCTACCACATCTTCGAGAATGGCTGGGAGGACAAGGAGTTCATCAACAGCCGCGTCTGGGGGATGGACCAGATCCGCACCGAGGTCGCGCGCTGGACGCCCGACGAGGTCGAGCGGGTCACCGGCGTTCCGGGCTCGCAGCTCCAGCGCGTGGCGCGCACCCTGGCGGAAAGCCGCCCGGCGACGCTGATCTGGTGCATGGGCGGCACCCAGCACACCAACGGCAACAACAACACCCGCGCCTACTGCATCCTGCAGCTGGCACTCGGCAACATGGGCAAGGCCGGCGGCGGCACCAACATCTTCCGCGGCCATGACAACGTGCAGGGCGCGACGGACCTGGGTGTCCTGGCCGACACGCTGCCGGGCTATTACGGCCTGACCCCCGGCTCCTGGGCCCATTGGGCGCGGGTCTGGGACGAGGAACTCGACTGGCTGAAAGGCCGCTTCGCCGTCATGCCGGGGGCCGGCGACGAGGGCAAGGACCGCCTGATGATGAACGAGACCGGCATTCCGGTCTCGCGCTGGATCGACGGCGTTCTGGAGGCGCGGGAAAACCTCGAGCAGCCCGACAACACCAAGGTGATGGTGTTCTGGGGCCATGCGCCGAACTCGCAGACCCGCCTGCCGGAAATGCAGAAGGCGATGGGCATGCTGGAGATGCTGGTCGTCATCGACCCGTATCCGACGATGACCGCCGTCCTGCAGGACCGCACCGATGGCGTCTACCTGCTGCCGGCCTCGACGCAGTTCGAGACGTCCGGCTCGGTCACCGCGTCGAACCGGTCGCTGCAGTGGCGCGAGAAGGTGGTCGAGCCGCTGTTCGAGTCCCTGCCCGACCATGTGATCATGCACAAATTCGCGGAGAAGTTCGGCTTCGCCGACCGCATGTTCCGCCACATCGAGGTCAAAGACGGCGAGCCGGTCATCGAGGACATCACCCGCGAATTCAACCGCGGCATGTGGACGATCGGCTACACCGGCCAGTCGCCGGAGCGCATGAAGTCGCACATGCAGAATCAGCAGACCTTCGACCGGACGACGCTGCGCGGCGTCGGCGGTCCGCATGACGGCGAGTTCTACGGCATGCCCTGGCCGTGCTGGGGCACCGCGGAGATGAAGCACAGCGGCTCGGCCAATCTCTACGACACCTCCATTCCGGTGGCGCAGGGCGGCATGGGCTTCAGGGCTCGCTTCGGCGTCGAGCGCGACGGCGACAATCTTCTGGCCGAAGGCTCCTGGCCGGTCGGCTCCGAGATCGAGGACGGCTATCCGGAATTCACCTTCGCCATGCTCAAGGAGCTCGGCTGGGACAAGGATCTGACGCCGTACGAGCGCCGTTATATCGACTATGTGGCCGGCTACGCCGACCAGCGGCCGAACCAGGGCGACGATGTCGGCGAGCAGTCGCAGACGGGTCCGATCCCGTCGGACTACGACGAGAAGATCGGCGGCGTGAACTGGAAGACCGACCTGTCGGGCGGCATCCAGCGCGTGGCGATCGCCCATGGCTGCGCCCCTTACGGCAACGCCAAGGCCCGCGCCGTGGTCTGGACCTTCCCCGATCCGGTCCCGATCCATCGCGAGCCGCTCTACACGCCGCGCCGCGACCTGGTGACGGACTATCCGACCTATGAGGACAAGACCTTCTGGCGCGTGCCGACGGCCTTTGCCTCGATCCAGAAGAACGACTATTCCCAGGATTTCCCGATGATCATGACGTCGGGGCGTCTGGTGGAATACGAGGGCGGCGGCGACGAGTCCCGCTCCAATCCGTGGCTTGCCGAACTGCAGCAGGACATGTTCGTCGAGATCAATCCGTCGGACGCCAACGATCTCGGCCTTCGCGACCGCGACACGGTATGGCTGCACAGCCCTGAGGGCGGCAAGATCCGCATCATGGCGATGGTGACCGAGCGCGTGGGCCGCGGCGTGGTGTTCACGCCCTTCCACTTCGGCGGCTACTTCCAGGGCAACGACCAGCGCGGAAAATATCCGGACGGCGCCGACCCCTACGTGCTCGGCGAAGCCTGCAACACGGCACAGACCTACGGCTACGATTCCGTGACGCAGATGCAGGAAACCAAGACCACGCTCTGCCGGATCGAACGGGCGTAAGGGAGGATCAGACCAATGGCACGAATGAAGTTCCTCTGCGACGCCGAGCGCTGCATCGAATGCAACGCCTGCGTAACCGCCTGCAAGAACGAGCATGAGGTTCCGTGGGGCGTGAACCGCCGGCGCGTCGTCACCATCAATGACGGCAAGCCGGGCGAGCGGTCGATCTCGGTCGCCTGCATGCACTGCTCCGACGCACCCTGCATGGCGGTCTGCCCGGTGGACTGCTTCTACCAGACCTCCGATGGCGTGGTCCTGCACTCCAAGGACCTGTGCATCGGCTGCGGCTACTGCTTCTACGCCTGCCCGTTCGGCGCGCCGCAATATCCGCAGGCGTCGAACTTCGGCTCGCGCGGCAAGATGGACAAGTGCACCTTCTGTGCCGGCGGTCCGGAAGAGGACAATTCGGCGGTGGAGTTCCAGAAATACGGGCGCAACCGCCTGGCCGAGGGCAAGCTGCCGCTCTGTGCGGAGATGTGCTCGACCAAGGCGCTGCTGGCCGGCGACGGCGACACCGTGTCGTCGATCTATCGCGAGCGCGTCGTGGCCCGCGGCTTCGGCGCCGGCGCCTGGGGCTGGGGCACCGCCTACGACCAGAAGCTGGGCGGCTGACGCGGCCTTTGCCGAGAGGCATGGCGGATGGCTCCGGTCGTCCGCCGCGCCACGACCGGCGGCGTGGGACGTCACCGCTTTCGCCGCTGCCGGGTCCTGAAACCCGCATCTTTCCACCCGTACGGGGATAGAGGACATGCCTAGCCTCAGAGCGCTTTTCGCCGTCTTGTCGCGCCTTGCCCCGGTCCGGGGTCTTGCGGCTCTGGCGCCGGCATTCGCCATCGCCGTCCTGATGATGGTCGCCACGTCGAGTGCCGGCCATGCCCAGAGTTCCGTCCGGCCGCCGGACAACGCATCCTCGCCGGTCGGCGGCGCGGTGCCGGGCGAGGCGCTCGGCACGACCTCCGACACCGAGATCTGGCGCGCGGTGCGCCAGGGCATTTCGGGCAGCGTCTCGATCCCCGACAAGAACGCCGCCGTGCTGGTGCAGTCGGAGGGCGAGTCCTGGCGCCTGCTGCGCAATGGCCCGATGTTCGACTATCTCGGGCTGGCGATGATCGGCATGCTGGTCCTGCTTGCCCTGTTCTTCGCCATTCGCGGGCGTATCCGCGTCCAGCATGGCCTCGCCGGCGTCACCATCAAGCGCTTCGGCCTGGTCGAGCGGACCGCCCACTGGGTGATGGCCCTGTCCTTCATCGTCCTGGCGATCAGCGGGCTGAACATCTCCTTCGGCCGCGAGCTGATCCTGCCGCTGATGGGCAAGGAAGCCTTCGGGGCGATGTCCGGCTTCCTGAAGCTGTCGCACAATTATGTCGCCTTCGCCTTCATGGGCGCCCTCGTCGTGGCCTTCGTCCTGTGGATCGCCCACAACATCCCCTCGCGCACCGATTTCGTGTGGCTGATGAAGGGCGGCGGCTTCTTCTCCAGGGGCGAGCATCCGCCGGCCCGCAAGTTCAATGCCGGCCAGAAGATCATCTTCTGGCTGGTGATGATTGGCGGCCTGTCGCTCAGCGTCTCGGGTTGGGCGCTGCTGTTCCCCTACGAGCACGCCTTCTTCAGCGACACCTTCGTCGCCCTCGCCGCCATCGGCCTCGACGTGCCCGCATGGCTCGGCCTGCCCGGACCGCCCTATTCGGCCATCCAGGAGCAGCAGTTCAATGCGATCTGGCACGCCATCATGGCGGTGTTCATGGTCTGCGTGATCTTCGGCCACATCTATATCGGCACGATCGGCATGCAGGGCGCCTTCGCGGCCATGGGCAGCGGCGACGTCGACCTCAACTGGGCCCGGGAGCATCATGCATTGTGGGTCGACGAGGTGCTGGAGAAGGACGGGCGGCCCCAGGCAGGCGCGCATCCCGCACCCGCGGAATAGCGGCCGGACCGATGCCATCAGCATGGGCCCGGCGTTGAGACCGGCGGCGCTCGCCGCGATCCTCTTCCTGTCGTTGGCGGCGGATCCCGCCGGCGCCGCAGACCTGCCGGACCGGCTCGTCGGCCATGGCGGACCGGTCAAATCCGTCACCCTCTCGCAGGACGGCACCCGTGCGCTCACGGCCTCCTTCGACTATTCCATCATCCTGTGGGACATGTCCGGTGTGGACGGCACCGTTTCGGCGCGCCTCGCCGGTCACGAGGCAGCGGTCAACGACGTCGCCTTCGTCCCCGGCACGGACCAGGCGGTCTCGGTCTCCGACGACGGATCCTTCGTGATCTGGAACCTGGCCACCGGCAACCTCGAACAGCGGATCACGGATACGCCGGTCAAGGTTCTCGACGTCGCCGTCAGCCTCGACGGCCGTTTCGCCGCCGCGGCACGCTGGGACGGAACGGCCCGGATCTTCGACATCGCGGACGCGACGGAGATCGCCCGCGCCGACGGCCACCAGGGCAACGTCAACGCCGTCGCCTTCTCGCTCGATGGCCGGCAGCTCTTCACGGCCGGCAATGACGGCACGATCCGCGAATGGCCACTGGATGAGGGTCGCATCGCCGGCACGTCGCGGCTGCTCTACAGCCATGGCTGGGGCATCACCGTGCTCGCCCCCCTGCCCGGCGGCTCGCTGCTGGCCTTCGGAACCCAGAACGGCGTGACCGGCCTCGTCGATCTGCCGACACTGGAGACGGTCGAACTCGCCGCGAAGGAGAACCCGGTCCTGTCGATCGCGGCCTCGCCCCGCGCCGGCTGGTTCGCCACCGGCAGCGCGGACGGACGCATCCGCGTGTTCGACACCGATACGGGCGCGCTGGTCGAGGAATATGGCGACATCTACGGCCCGGTCTGGGGCCTCGCCTTCACGCCGGATGGCAGCCAGCTCTATCGCGTCGGGCTCGACGATTTCGCCATCCGCTGGCAGGTGGAGCCGCGCCAGCGCATGGAAGCCATCCAGTCGGTCTATCCCCGGCGGTTCCAGGCGCACGATCTGGACGATCCCGGCGAGAGCGAATTCCTGCGCAAATGCTCGGTCTGCCACACGCTGACGCCCGACGACGGCAACCGCGCCGGGCCGACGCTTTACCGGCTGTTCGGTCGCAAGGCCGGCACCGTGCCGGGCTATGCCTATTCCCGGGCGCTGACGGAATCCGATATCGTCTGGACCGCGGAAACGGTATCACGCCTGTTCGACCATGGGCCCGACGTCGTGACGCCGGGGACGAAAATGCCGGTGCAGCGCCTCAAGAGCGTGGAACGGCGCGACGCGCTGATCGCCTATCTGCAACGGGCGACCGCAGCCGACGCCGACAATCTGCCGCCGAGCGAGCGGCCTGCACCACAACCGGGGGAGACGATACCGCAATGAAGGCATTTCTGCTGAGCGTGGCCATCGTGCTGATCATCGCGCTGGGGGTCGGCTTGCTGCTGGACAGCGAGCTGGAGCAATCGGCCAGCGAGGCCTATTCGACCGAAAACGTCCGGTTGGAATAGGCGCGACCGACCGGCGCCGTCCGACTCCCCATTGGCCACCACGGCCAGCCCGGGAGGGCGGATTCGGTGCTGCCGCACGCGATACCAGCGGATCGCTTCGGGCGGATCCGCGAAACACAATCAAGGAACAGATCAATGAGCGAAGACGCCTTCAACATGTCACTGCGCAAGTTCCTCAAGCAGGTCGGCGTGACCTCGCAGCGCGAGATCGAGGAACTGGTGCGCACGGGCAAGGCCGGCTCGGGTCCCCTGAAGGTGCGCATGCATCTGACCGCCGAGGGCGAGCCGCTGGACCATGTGGTCGAGGGTGAAATCCAGCTGCCGTGACGCTGCGCCAACACGCTTCTGTTCCCCTGGCCGACCCGCAATTCCCGCCGGCCTTCACCGGCCATCCGGTGGCCGCCGGACACGATCCGTTCGGCGCGGCCGTTCAGGCGGCGATGACGGGAACCCACGGGGCGGGCGACCTCTTCTGGAGCTGCGACACCGATCGCGCCGCCGCCGCCATCGTGCTGGAGCCGGATGTCGCACTGTCGCAGGCCGCGCAGATGCTGCCGTTACTGATGGTGGCGATCGCCGACGCGCTGGGTGGGATCGGGCCGCCCAATCTCGCGCTGACCTTTCGCTGGCCGGGCACCATCCTGGCCAATGGGGCCGTCATCGGCGGCGTGCGCCTGCATGCCTGCGGCGCCCGCGATCCTGCATCGATCCGGGAGCGCTTGGTCGCGGGCTTCGCGCTGACCATTGCGGCGTCGCGGAACGGGCCAGCCGAGCCCGGCCACGATCTCGCCGCGACGGCGCTGATGGAGGAAGGCTGCGGCGAGATGGACCGGACCCTGATCATCGAGGCTGTGGCCCGGCACTTCCTGTCGTGGATCGACGACTGGACCCATGACGGGTTCGGGTCCGCCCACCAGAGCTGGACGGCCCGCACCGACGCACGCGGCGAGCCTGTCGAGATCGTGCTCGGCGACACGATCCATCGCGGCACGATGATCGGCCTCGACGAGAGCGGCGGGGCCCTTCTGACCATCGGGGAGCACACGATGCTGCTGCCCCTGACCGACGCCGTGACCGGAGCCGACGCCTGATGCAGAGGGACGCAAACCCCACGAAGCCCCAGGGGCGTGTCGTCTGGAAATCGGCCGGCCTGCACCTGACCCACCGGCTGAACAATGGCTGGCTCGCGGTCACGCCGGCCTTCCTGCGCGCCTATTATACCCGGCCTGAAATCCACCCCATCGAGGAAAGCTGCGACAACGAGCATCGCCTGTTCGAGCGGCTGATGGAAACGCCCGACGCGGCGGTTGCGGAATCCGATCTCGCGGCGCTGGCCGATGCCGATACGGCGGACAATTACCGCATGCTGCTCGCCTATCGCGACCATCTGTTGCGGCACGGCTCGATCGAGGCGGGCTATCTCGCCCTGTTCCGCCCGGACGCACCGCGCGTGCCGCCGGTCTTCATCGAGCAGTTGGTCCATCTGATCCTCGGCGGCCTGCTGGCCGAGGAGACCGATCCCTTCGTGCTGCGCGCCGCCGAACTGTTCTTCCGTGACCAGATGGCGACGACCGGCGACGGACAGCTGACCCTGGCCGACGCGGAAGTGGTCGAGATGTATTCGGAATCCGGCGGCCTGGGTGGGCTCGGCTCGCTCCTGGCCGAGGCCGGCACCCCGATGCGGGAAGTCTCGCTCGACGTGATGAGCGAGGAGAACCGCGAGGCCTATTGGGGCCGCGCCGACCAGTTCAATTTCGCCCTCGATTTCCGCTTCACCCAGCCCGGACAGGACGCGCTGGCGCGCGTGATCGAACGCTGGGTCGAGCATTTCCTGCGCCTGCCGGTGCGGGTCCAGGCGATGCAGTCGATCACCGACCAGCACTGGTCCTGGCATGTGGGCCTCGACGCCGAGTCCACGCAGATCCTCAACGCCCTCTATGACGGCCAGAGCGTCGACGAAGAGCGTCTCGCCCGGATCGCGGCGCTCTTCCGCATGGAGTTCAAGGAGGACGGCCGTATCCTGGAGACCATGCGCGGCAAGCCGGCCTATCTCGGCGTGTCGGTGACGCCGGCCGGTCTCATCCGGATGAAACCCCAGAACCTCCTGACCAACCTTCCCCTGAGATCCGGCGTCCAATGAGCAAGGAATCGACATGACGACATCATCGCACAACGTCGCGAATTCGCCCTGGATGCGCCTTGTCGCGCTGGTCATCGCCATCGCGCTCGGTGTCCTCGCCTTCCTCATCTGGACGAACACCGGGGAGTGGGTCCCCGGCGTCCAGGAACGCGGGGAAGCGCTCGGCGACCTGCGGGTCGATGCCGACGTCGCGGCCTGCCTGGACAAGCGCTTCGCCGACATCGCCGTGATGGTCGAGCAGGATCTGATCACCGCGGAGGCGGCCGAGAAGTCGCGCACCGACGCCCGGTCCCTCTGCTACCAGCGCAATTAGGGCCGCTGTGCATCCAACAGGACGCACGAGCTTCCGGATCACGCCATCGGCTGTGACCCTCAGTCGACGCTGAGGAAGTCGTCGATCGTCAGGCCCCGCTTGCCGGCTTCCAGATAGTCGTCCGTGGTGCGGACCTTGGGACGCTGGGCGATGGCGAAGGGATCGCCACCGTCGGCGGCCAGCGATTCCAGGCGGCAGCTCTCGCACATGTGCAGCAGTGCAACGCGCTCCTCGGTCTGGAACATCCAGTGCTTGCCGCCGAGCGTCTCCCGGACCCGGTCGAGCATGCCGCGGGCGGCGAAGGGCTCGCCGCAGCGGGTGCATTCGGCCGGCTCGTCCTCGTTCAGCGTGACCGGCTGCATCACGGTCGGTGCCAGATTGTAGCGCGGGTCGAGGGCGATCGCCGTCTCCGGGCAGGTCGCGGCGCAGATGCCGCATTGCACGCAGGCCGATTCGACGAAGCGCAGCTGCGGCTTCTCGGGCGTGTCGCGCAGCGCGTCGGCCGGACAGGCCGAGACGCAGGCCATGCAGAGGGTGCAGCGCTCCTTGTCGACGAGGATGTTGCCGTAGGGCGCGGACGCCGGCAGGCGGATCAGCTCGTCCGCCGGGGCCCGGCCGGCCCCCGCGACGATCGCGATCGCGGCGCGGGCCACCTCGCGCTTGCCGCCAACCGGCGAGAAGGCGGTGCGGGCGATTTCCGGTACGGCCTGATGGTCGTACAGCATCGCCTCGACGATCTCCGGGTCGCGCTCGCAGATGATCCGCACGCGACCGGGCGCATGGCCGAGGCCGGAAAGCAGCGCGTCCGTCAGCGCGATTTCCTCCTCGAGTGCATGCAGCTCGCCCGATTTGCGCGGATCGACCAGGACGACGAGGGAGCGGATGCCGGCCGCCAACGCCGCGGCAATCAGATCGTGGCCGAGGGCCGTGGTCGAATGCATTTCCAGCGGAATGACGTTCGCAGGCAGGCCGCGGCCGAACCGCGCCATGGCGTTGATCAGCGCCGAACCGTGCTCGCGCTCGTGGACCATCAGCACCGGCGCTTCGCCGCCCGCCGCCAGATAGGTCCGGGCAAGGGTCTGCACGCGCTCGATCGACTGGGCGCGGGCCGGATAATCGTAGGAGACCGCGCCGGTTGGACAGTGGGCGGCGCAATTGCCGCAGCCGCCGCAGATGGCCGTGTCGATCAGGATGTTGTCGCCATCGGGCGTGATCGCGCCCGGCGGGCAATTGTCGATGCACTTGGTGCAGCCGGTCTTCCGGGACCGCTCATGGGCGCAGATCGAGGCGTCGTAGCTGACATAGATCGGCTTCTCGAACTCGCCCTCATAACCGCTCGCATCGAAGACGGCGCGCATGACGGCTGCGGGATCGGCCGGATCGGCCCGGAAATAGCCGTCGCGTCCGGTCGGCCGCGGGAACAGCGGCGGTCCGCCGGCCATGTCGAACAGGACGCTGCAGGTCGACTTGGCACCGTTGCGCGGCAGCGCGAATTGCGGCTCCCCGCGCGACGACGGCAGCATGGCGGCGTAGTCGTCCACCACGATCTCGAAGCCGCCGAGCGTGCCGGTCGCCGAGACGACCCTGCCGCGGAACACCGGGAAATCGAGCACCTCCGGCAGGAGAACGTCCTCGGCATCGGTCAGGAGCAGCGTGACCGAGAGCGTCCGGTTGAGCAGCGCCGCGGCGTCGAAGGCCCTTTGGCCGCGTCCGGTCACCAGGCAGAGCCCGTCGCTGTCGATCGCGCGCAGGCGCGCCGGCGCCACCGGCAGCGAGGCGGCGCCGATCAGCGCGGCCATCTTCGGCGCGATCGATCCGCTGTCGGCCGTCCACCCGGCCATTTCGCGGATATTGACGAAAGCGGTGACGTCCCGCCCCTTCTCCTCGGCAATCTCGGCGAAGAGCGGGCTCTCCTGGGTACAGGCGACGATCACGGGACCGCCATCCTCCATCGCGCCCTCGAAGGCGCCAATCTGGCTCCGGCACAGATGGGTGTGAACCGGCAGTTCTCCTCCGCCCAGGGCACGGCCGATCGCCTTGCCGTCCACCTGCATGGTCTTCTCGCAGTTGCAGACCAGAATCCGTTGGCTCGTCGCGCTCATGACTTCTCCCCTTTGTCGATGAGGAATAACACGTTACGCTGTTTCCGGCGGGTGAAAAGCGAACTCGCAGGCAGCGAAAGGTGCGCCATTTGGCCCGTGAACTGACGATCATGCTGGGTGTTCTCGCCGAACGGCGCCGATCCGTCTCGCGATGGGCGAAGGACTACTGGATTCCGGTGGGAATCGCGCCCGGCGCCGGTGGCCCGTCGGAAGGCGACGTGATGCTCAGCGACGACGAGCGGACCCGCTACTTCATGGGCGTGCACGCCCTCACCTGCCATGCCGCCGACACCGAAGCCTATGTGCACAATTTCAACAGCCAAGTCCCGGCGCTGTTCATCGTGCTGCGCCGTTCGCCGTCGGACGGCACACGGCCCCTGCCCTGGTTCGTCCACAGCGTGACCGCCTCGCCCTATCTGGCCCAGGATTACGACGACAGCGGCGAGGACATCGTCGAGCGCGTGCCCATGCCGCCGGACATCACCGCGACGATCAAGGATTTCGTGAACCGCTACCACCAGGAAGAGGAGTTCAAGAAACGCCGGCGCGACCGGCTGGATCTCGAGGATCACAAATTCGGCAAGGAGCCGATCTTCCTGCAGCGCGAGAAGCCGGCCGGAGGCAATCTGGATGGCTGACGGACCGGAGGACGGCGACAACTTCCTGTCGCGCTGGTCACGGCGCAAGCGCGACGTCGAGGCGGCCGAAGCCGCAGAAACCCAGCTACCTGAGGCCGCCGAGATCGACCCGGAGGCCCTCGCCCGCGAGGCGGAAGAGCTGGAGCAGAACCGGATCGCGGCGGAAGCCGTCGACATCGATTCGATGAAGGCGGGGGACGATTTCGGCCTGTTCCTCAAGCGCGGCGTTCCCGATCTCCTGCGCCGCAAGGCCCTGCGCAAGCTGTGGCGCTCCAATCCGGTCTTCGCCAATCTCGACGGGCTCAACGACTACGACGAGGATTTCCGCAATCCCGCCCACAATCGCTACACCTCGCTCTGGCAGCTCGGGCGCGGCTTTCTCAGCATCGAGGAACAGGACACCCAGCGGGCGACCGGCCGGCTGACCCGTCCGGAGCCCGATGCCGACGAACTGGCCGCCGGGACCGACGATCAGATCGCAGCGGACGAGATGGCAGACACGGAGGAAAGCGGCACCGAAGGCGTCTTGCGGGAAGAACCGCAGACCGACCAGGCCGGCGCCGATACTGGCTCGGTGCCAGCCACGGACGACGCGTTCACCCCGCCTGCCAAAACGGGCGAGCCACCCGCGGCCACGCCCGAGCCCATACCTGTCGCGCGTGCCGAAACACCAGCACCGTCGCCCGCGCGCCGTGTGTCAATCCGCCAGCGTCTGCAGGGATAGGTCGGCGGCGAATCAGAGATCCGGATCGGCCAGATGGTTGCGGAGCATCTCCTTGTAGACGGCCGCCATCTCCTCGATGAAGACCTCGTGGTCCTCCACTTCCTGGACCTTGTTGCCGACGAAGGCGTTGTAGCGGGCCGCGGCGTAGAGAAACGCCATGTGGATGTCCGTCGCCAGGACCTTCTGGTTGGCGCGGTTGGCGACGTCGATGAAGCGGTCGGCGAGCTTCACGAAGGCGTCCGGATCGAGCGTCGCGGGCGTGCCTGCGGCCCGTCGCTGCTTTCGGTTTCCCTGGGCTTCCAAATCGTCGGGCCTTTTCGTTCGCGCGATGTGATCCGCGCCGGCCCGCCCCAGGATCGCGATTGGCCAGGAGCGGCATTTGCCCTAAGAGACGCGGACCCAAGTCATAGCAGCGAGAGACCCTTTGGCAATCAGCAAGACAGACATTCTGGAGCAGCTCAAGCGGGTCAAGGGCCCCGATCTCACCGGCAATATCGTCGATCTGGGCCTGGTCTCCGACATCTTCATCGCCGACGGCAAGGTCTTCTTTTCCCTGACCATCCCGGCCGAGCGGGCAGAAGAGCTCGAGCCGCTGCGCGCCGCCGCCGAGAAGGCCGCGTCCAGCGTGGCCGGCGTGGACAAGGCGACCGTCGCCCTGACCGCCGAGGCCAGCGCATCCACGGCCCGGGCCGTACGTCCCGCGCCGAGCCCGGCCCAGGCTGCGGCCGTGCCGCCGCCAATGGCCGCACGCGCGCGTCCGCAGACACCCCAGCCGCCGCAGAAGGCGGGCGTGCCCGGCATCGGCGCGATCATCGCGGTCGCCTCGGGCAAGGGGGGCGTCGGCAAGTCGACCACCTCTGTCAATCTCGCCCTCGGCCTCCAGGCGAACGGCCTGAAGGTCGGGATCATGGACGCCGACATCTACGGCCCCTCCATGCCGCGGCTCCTGCACATCTCGGGTCGTCCGCAGAACGTGTCGGGCCGGATCATCAAGCCGATGGAGGGCTACGGGCTGAAGGTCATGTCGATGGGCTTCCTCGTCGACGAGGAAACCCCGATGATCTGGCGCGGGCCGATGGTCATCTCGGCCCTGACCCAGATGCTGCGCGAGGTGGAATGGGGCGAACTCGACGTGCTCGTCGTCGACATGCCGCCGGGCACGGGCGATGCCCAGCTGACCATGGCGCAGAACGTGCCGCTGGCCGGCGCCGTCATCGTCTCGACGCCGCAGGATCTGGCACTGATCGATGCGCGCAAGGGCCTAGCCATGTTCCGGAAGGTCGACGTGCCGATTCTCGGCATCGTCGAGAACATGAGCTATTTCATCTGCCCCGATTGCGGCGGCCGGCACGACATCTTCGGCCATGGCGGCGCCCGCAAGGAAGCCGAGCGCATCGGCGTGCCCTTCCTGGGAGAGGTGCCGCTGGACATGCAGATCCGGTCGACCTCCGACGGCGGCACGCCCATCGTCATGTCCGAGCCCGACAGCGTGCATGCCAGGACCTATCGCGAGATCGCCCGGATCGCGTGGGAGCGGGTCGGCGAGGAACGCCGGATGGTCAGCGCGCCGTCGATCGTCTTCGAATAGGCCGTTAGCAAAACAGGCCGGAGCCCCGCGCTCCGGCCGTGCCACCGGTTCAGAACAGGCTGGCCCACGGGAGGAAGCCGACGGTCTCGCCCGGCGCCACGGTGACCACCTCCTCGCCGAGCTCGACGAGACCGTCCGTATCGACCAGGGACGACAGGAGGCCGGCGCCCTCGCGCGGGAATTTCACGACCTCCAGCGCGCCGTCCGCCGTGCGGCGCAGGCTGGCGCGGACATATTCCCGCCGGCCCAGCTTCTTCTTGTAGGCGAAGCCGGCCCGCACCGGCGTCGCCATCGCCGCTTCGGGCTGGGCGCCCGCCAGCGCCAGGATCGCCGGGCGCGCCACATGGGTGAAGGTCACGAAGCTCGCCACCGGATTGCCCGGCAGGCCGATCAGCGGCACGCCGCCGATCACCCCCATCGCCACCGGACGGCCCGGCTTGATGGCGATGCGCCAGAAGACCATCGCCCCCGCGCCTTCGACCGCATCCTTGACGAAATCGGCCTCGCCCGTCGACACGCCGCCCGAGGTCAGGATCAGGTCGTGCTCCGTCGAGACCGCCCGCAGGCTCGCGCCGATGGCGTCGCGGTCGTCCGGCAGGATGTTCAGGTCCGAGACCTCGCATCCCAGACGCTTCAGCATGGCGATCAGCATGAAGCGGTTGGAATCGAAGAGCTGCGAAGCCGCCCGCGGCGCTCCCGGCGCGACGATCTCATTGCCGGTGGAGAAGATCGCCACCCGCACGCGGCGGCGGACGGTGAGGTCCACCCGGCCCAGCGCCGCGGCCATGGCGATATCCTGGGGCCGTAGCCGGCGGCCGGCCTGCAGCACAATGGCGCCCTCGGCGACATCCTCGCCGGCTGGCCGCATGTTGGCGCCCGCCTTCAGTCCCGCCGGCAGGACCACCGCCCCGTCCGCCTCGATCTTCACGTCCTCCTGCATGAAGACGGTATCGGTGCCGCCGGGCATCGGCGCGCCGGTGAAGATGCGGGCCGCCTCGCCGGGCCGCACGACGACATCGGATCGCGAGCCCGCTTCCACGCGGCCGCGGACGGAAAAGCGGCGCTCGCCATCCTGCGGCAGATCGGCGCTGGCGATGGCGTAGCCGTCGACGGCGGAATTGGCGAAGGGGGGCAGCGCGATCGGCGCGGCGACATCGGCCGCGAGGATGCGGCCGTCGGCCTCGGCGAGCGGCACCGTCTCGACCTCGGCCAGTGGCTGCAGCCGGGCCGCGATCAGGGCCACGGTCTCGTCGACGGTCATCATCGGCCCGCCGAATGCGAAGCAATCGTCCGAAAGTTGCGCCATCCCCGCACCCGTTCATCGCATCGGCCGCCACGGTGACCGGGCGCCGGTCCGGTCCCTATATGAGGGACCGACGACATTCTACCCTTGCGCGGTTCGCCCGCCCCCTGCACCCAGAGGGCACGGCATATGCCGGCAACAGCCTATCGACGGGAAGCGCATGTCAGACACCGACGAGCGGCCACGGGCCGCCACCATCATGCCGGAGCCCGGCAATCCCCGCCTGACGGAAACCGTCGCGGGCATCGACCATACCGGCGCGCAGGTTGCGGTCTCGGTGCCCGTGGAGCGGGCGCTAACGCTGTATCTCAACGCCCAGGAGATCGTCACGATGATGACGATCAACGACTATCCCGAATATCTGGCGCTCGGCTATCTCCTGAACCAGAACATGCTGAAGCCCGACGACGTGGTCACCGGCGTGGATTACGACGACGACCTTCAGGTCGTGGTCGTGCGGACCGAGCGCGGCACCAATTACGAGGAGAAGCTGAAGAAGCGCACGCTGACCTCGGGCTGCGCACAGGGCACGGCCTTCGGCGACCTGATGGAAGCGCTGGACGAGATCGCGCTGCCGGCCGCCAGCCTGCACACCTCCTGGCTCTACGAGCTGGCGAAGACGATCAACACCACCCCCTCGCTCTACCTGGAGGCAGGGGCGATCCATGGCTGCGTCCTGTGCGTGAAGGGGCAGCCGCTCTGCTACATGGAGGATGTCGGGCGCCACAACGCCGTCGACAAGATCGCCGGCTGGATGTTCCGCCACGCGGTCGATCCGGCCGACAAGATCCTCTACACGACCGGGCGGCTGACCTCCGAGATGACGATCAAGACCGTGCGGATGGGCATTCCCATCCTCGTCTCGCGGTCGGGCTTCACCGCCTGGGGCGTGGCGCTGGCGCGGCA
This sequence comes from Aurantimonas sp. A2-1-M11, assembly GCF_036549475.1. Classification (NCBI taxonomy): domain Bacteria; kingdom Pseudomonadati; phylum Pseudomonadota; class Alphaproteobacteria; order Hyphomicrobiales; family Aurantimonadaceae; genus Aurantimonas; species Aurantimonas sp. A2-1-M11. The sequence goes on from NZ_JAZHLI010000001.1 coordinate 45,953, forward strand.
GGTCGGCCTGACGCTGGTAGGCCGGGCGAAGGGCAAGCGCTTCGTGGCGCTGTCGGGGGCGGAGCGGATCGTTTTCGACCAGGATCCGGCGATGGTGGACGAGGAACACGGACGCAGCAGACGGAAGGGTGCAGACCATGACAACTGACGATGCGGCGCCGGTCGGCGTGATCCTGGCGGGGGGCCTCGCCCGGCGCATGGGCGGCGGCGACAAGCCGATGCGCATGATCGCCGGCCGGCCGATCCTCGCCCATGTGGTCGATCGCTTCGCGCCCCAGTGCGCCGACACGATCCTCAACGCCAACGGCGATCCGGCGCGGTTTGCCGGCTTCGGCCTGCCGGTCGTTCCGGACAATGTCGCGGGGCATCCCGGCCCCCTCGCCGGCATCCTCGCGGCGCTCGACTGGGCGGCGGAACATCGGCCCGAGGCGGACTGGGTCGTCAGCGTCGCCGGCGACTGCCCGTTCCTGCCGCGTGACCTGGTTGCGCGGCTGTGCGCTGCGCGCGACGCCGAATCCGCGGACCTTGCGGTCGCGTCGTCGGGCGGGCGCACCCATCCGGTGATCGGCCTATGGAAGGTCGCGCTGCGCGGTGCTTTGCGCGCGGCACTGGTCGAGGAGGAGCTGCGCAAGATCGACCGCTGGACCGCACGCCATCCTCTCGCGACGGTGGCCTGGGAAGCGGAGCCGGTCGATCCCTTCTTCAACGCCAATACGATCGAGGATCTCGAAGACGCCGAGGCTCTGGCGCGGCAGGCCGCCGACTGATCGTCAGGCCGGTCGGAAGCCGGCCTCTTCCAGCGCGGCCCGCACGGAAGGCGAGGCAAGCGCGGCCAGGAAGTCCTGCACGGCGGGGCGGTCCCGGCGCGCCGTGACCAGCGCGAAATCGTAGGATTCCTCGGCCAGCGGCAGGAAATCGAGACCGGCCGCCTTCGCGACCGGCGCGATCGTAACGCCCCAGTCGGCACGCTTCTGCACCACCGCCGTGGCGACCGCATTGTGGGATTTCGGCTGGTTCCAGTAGCCGTCGGGACGCGACGTGCCGAGCAGCCGGTCGATCAGGATGCGGGTGCCTGCACCCTGGTTGCGGTTGACCATCAGGCAATCCGGGTCGGCCAGTGCCGCCGCGACGGCCGCCTCGGCGGAGCGGCTGGCAAAGCGGGGATCGCCGCGCCGGAAGACGATGCCCTGCATGCGCCGCCAGCCGGGAAAGAGCTCCAGCCCCTCGGCCAGGAACGGCCGGTTGTAGCTGCCGGTCCGCGGGTCGAAGAGATGGATCGGCGCCAGGTCGCACTCGCCGCGTTTGGCCGCGGCGAGCCCGCCGAGGCTGCCGACCGTCAGGGTGCGCACCGCCCGTCCCCGTTCGGCGAGCGGCTTGAGCACACGGTCGAGACCGGTGCAGTGGCTGCCGATGATGACGAGATCGGGGATTCGCAGCGACGGCGTGAAGAGGGTGACGGGGGCCTGCGTTCCGGCGGGCAGATGGTCGGCCAGCGCCGCGATGCGCAGGAAGCCGTCGGCCTGGGTGAAGGAAGTGATCGCGCCCGATCCCTTGCCGGTCGGATAGGCGATCAGTTCGCCCTCGCCCTGGACCAGCGAGACCATGGCGAATTCCGTGCGGCCGAGCTCGGAGGCGACGCGGACGGGGACGCGCGCGGTCACCTGCGTCTCGGCCCGCGGCGGCAGGCCGCCCATGCGGCGCAGGACCGGCGCGACCATGTCGTGGAAGGTGAACATGGCCGAGGTTGGAAAGCCCGGCAGGATGACCACCGGCTTGCCGTCGCACACCGCGAGGCACAGCGGCTTGCCGGGCTTCAGCGCGACCCCATGGGCCAGGATGCCGGGTGCGCCGAGCCGGTCGACGATGCGGTGGCTGACGTCGCCCGCGCCCTTCGACGTGCCGCCCGACAGCACCACCATGTCGCTGCCGGCAAGCGCGTCCCGCAGCACGGCTTCCAGATTGGCCTCGTCGTCGGGACAGGCACCCAGACGCTGCGCCTCGCCGCCATTCTCGACCACGGCGGCCGCGACGATCGCTCCGTTGGTGTCGTAGACCGACGCCGGTCCGAGGGGCTGGCCGGGCTGCACCAGCTCGTCGCCCGTCGACAGCACCGCCACCCTGACCCTTCGCGTGACCGGAATCTCGGCGATGCCGCAGGCAGCCAGCATGCCGACTTCGCGCGAGCCCATGACGGTGCCGGCGCGCAGCAGCAATTCGCCCGCCGCCATGTCGGAGCCGGCATGGGCCACGAACTGTCCCGGCGAGGCGGCTCGCCGGACCTCCAGGCCGCCATCGCCGGTCGGCTCGGTGTGTTCGACCATGACGACGGCATCGGCCCCGCGCGGCAGCACCCCGCCGGTGGCGATCGGCGTCGCCGTGCCCGATGCGACCTGCAGCGTGGGCGTGACGCCGCAGGCGAGCGTCTCGCCATTGAGCGCCAGGCGCACCGGGCGGCCCTGCCCGCTCCGGGCGACGTCGGCGGCGCGCAGGGCGAAGCCGTCGACATTCGACCGGTCGAAGGGGGGCACGTCGATGGGCGACAGAACGTCCTCCGCGAGCACCCGGCCCAGCGCCTCGGCCAGGGCACATCGCTCGGTCGGCAGGGCACGCGGAAACAGCGCCGCCTCGAAGCGCTGCATCGCGTCTTCGCGGGACAGGATCGACAGGAATTGCTGCTGGTCGAGGCCGGCATTCGACGCGCCGGCGGGCGCATCGCGGGAATCGGTCGTCATGGCGCCTCGTCGAGGAGTGATCCGGACAGTATGGTGCCGGCGGCGTCGCCTTCGCTGGCCGCGGCGACAAGGCACCATGCATTGGCGGCGGCCAGCTGGCCGAGCGGCAGCTCGCCGCAGGACAGCGGCGTCCAGGCGTCGGCCGCCTGCTGGAGAAGGACGAGTTCCGCCATGCCGATGGCCGAGGATATCTTGTGCGCCAGCGGCCGCGCAACCGCCGGCCGCGCACGGGCTCCGGAAAGGCGCGCCAGCAGCGGCTCGGCCAGCGCGAGCCACGCGGCCATGGCCTGGTCCGGCTGGCCGGGCAGCGCGATGACCGGCGTGTCGCCGATCCGGCCGATGGCCGCCGTGCGTCCGGGCCGCAGCGCAAGGCCATGTGCAAACAGGGTGCCGGCACGGGCCAGGGCGGCGGCGGTCTGGTCGTGACCTCCCGCGCCCGTGCCCCCCACGACGACGACCAGATCGGCAAAATCGCCTGCCATGGCTGCGGCAATCGACGCGGCATCGCGCTCGGTCGAGACCTGCACCGTCTCGGCCCCCGCTTTTACCGCCCGCGTCGAGACCAGCCCGGTCGTCAGCCCCAGGCTGCCATCGCAGGCCAGATCGACGAGGCGCAGCCGCGGCCGGCGGATCGGCAGGGTTACCAGGCCCAGTGCGCGGGCGCAGGCGATATCGACGGCCGAGACGCGCCGGCCCGGCTCGAGCACACGGGCACCTTCCGCGATGTCGTCACCGGCGCGCCGGACGCCCTCGCCGGGGATGGCCTCGCAGGTGACCTCTGCGAATGGCCCGTCGGCGCCGACCCACTCGGCTTCCACGACGCAGTCGCAGCCCTCCGGCATCGGCTCCCCGACTTCGATCCGCACCGGTGACGGGGCCAACATGGCTGGCGCATAGGCGGAGGCGCCGACGAGATCGCCGGATGCCAGCGCCCAGCCATCGAGCGCCGCCAGGTCGCGGGCCGGAACCGCGCGCGCCGCAAAGACCGCGTCTCCCGCGACCATGCCGACGGCATCCGCCAGCGGCAGATCGACGGGCGCCACGGCCGCCACACCCTCGAGAATCCAGGCCTTCGCCGCCTCGAAGCCGGCGAGCGATCCCGCCGGACCCTGATCGCTCATGCCATCCGGCCGAACGGCCCGGCGCGATAGCTCGCATGAAGACCCCGCCCCCCCATCGAGCGGTCGCGGTCCCTGGGCACGGTCATTGAGCGGAGGCAGGTCATCACGATACGAAACGTCTCTTCGATTCGGCGTCACGAGCCGCCTGCGGACAAGGGTAACGGCCTTTGCGGAACCGGGCAAACCGCCGAGCCGCACCCTCCAGCCGCGCCATCGCGACGCGCGTGGGACGGCAGGCGCCGCCCTTGTCTCCGCTATGCCGCTCGTGCAGTCTTGCCGAAATCCCATTCAGGCCGCTGTCCAACGTCCCGTTGCGAAGCGCAGTGCCGGCCGAGCCAGGTGAACGCATGATTGCAGAGACGATATCCGGCCGCGACGGCACGGGCGACCGTGAGGCCGTGCGGCGCCGCTACGACGCGGACGAAGCGGTCGTCGTGAAGGCTCTGGCGGAGCGCATCCGCCTGAGCGCCGACGACCGCGCCGCCGTCAGCGCAGCCGGCGCCGACATCGTCCGGCGCGTGCGCCGCGAGACGTCGCCCAGCATGATGGAGAGCTTCCTCACCGAATACGGCCTGTCGACCGAGGAAGGCGTCGGCCTGATGTGCCTTGCCGAGGCGCTGCTGCGGGTTCCCGATGCCGAGACGGTCGACGAACTGATCCAGGACAAGATCGAGCCCTCGGACTGGGGGGCGCATCTGGGCCATTCCTCATCCTCGCTGGTCAATGCGTCGACCTGGGCGCTGATGCTGACGGGCCGGATTCTCGACGACGATCCGGGCCGTCCAGCCGCCGCGCTTCGTGGTCTCGTGCGCCGGGTCGGCGAGCCGGTCGTGCGCCGCGCCGTCGCCCAGTCCATGCGGCTGCTCGGGCGCCAGTTCGTGCTCGGCCAGACCATCGACGAGGGCATGCGCAACGCCCGCGAACGCGAGCGGCAGGGCTATACCTATTCCTACGACATGCTCGGCGAAGCAGCGCGGACCGAAGCCGACGCGCTGCGCTACCTGCAGTCCTATTCCGACGCGATCGCGTCCATCGCGAAAGCAGCCAAGGGCGACGTGCGGTCCAATCCCGGCATTTCCGTCAAGCTGTCGGCGCTGCATCCGCGCTACGAATACACCCATCGCGACACGGTGATGGAGACGCTGGTGCCGCGGGCACTGGAGCTCGCCCGGCAGGCGGCCAGGGCCAATATCGGCTTCAACATCGATGCCGAGGAACAGGACCGGTTGGACCTGTCGCTCGACATCATCGAGGCGGTGCTGTCGGACGAGAGCCTTGCCGGCTGGGACGGATTCGGCGTCGTCGTGCAGGCCTACGGACGGCGGGCCGTGCCGGTGATCGAGTACCTCGACGCGCTGGCGCGGCGACTGGACCGGCGGATCATGGTGCGGCTGGTCAAGGGCGCCTACTGGGACACCGAGATCAAGCTCGCCCAGGAGATGGGCACGCAGACCTTCCCGGTCTTCACCCGCAAGGTGAACACCGATCTCAGCTACATGGCCTGCGCGCAGATGCTGCTCGACCGGCGCGACCGGATCTACCCGCAATTCGCCACCCACAACGCCCATACCTGCGCCGCCGTGCTGAAGATGGCCGGCAACGATCGCGGCAGCTTCGAATTCCAGCGCCTGCACGGCATGGGCGAGTCGCTGCACGAGATCGTCCACCAGCAGAACGGCACACGCTGCCGCATCTATGCACCGGTCGGGGCGCATCGCGACCTGCTGGCCTATCTGGTGCGGCGCCTCCTGGAAAACGGCGCCAACAGCTCCTTCGTCAACCAGATCGTCAACGAGGCCATCGCGCCCGAAGACATCGCCTGCGACCCGCTGTCGGAGGTCGAGGCGCTGGGCAGTGCGATCGCCAACCCGACGATCCGCACCCCGGCCGAGCTGTTCGCGCCGGAGCGGCGCAATTCCAGGGGGTACCGGATCAACGAACCGGCCTCCATCACCCCGCTGATCGAAGCGCGGCAGGCCTTCGCCGAGACGAACTGGGTCGCCCGGCCGATGCTGGCGGACGACATCCCGCTGTCCGGCGAAGGCCGGGCGGCATTCTCGCCGGCCGATCCGACGCGCCGGGTCGGCACCGTGCACGAGGCGAGCGTCGAGGACGTGCACCGGGCACTGGCCGCAGCCGAGGCGGGCTTTGCCGAATGGTCCGGCACCGCGGTCGCCGAGCGCGCAACGATCCTGCGGGCCGTCGCCGACCTCTACGAGACCCATATCGCCGAACTCACGGTGATCGCGACCCGCGAGGCTGGCAAGACGCTCGGCGACGGCATCGCGGAAATCCGCGAGGCGGTCGACTTCCTGCGCTTCTACGCCGACGAGGCCGAGCGCCTGGAAACCGAGGAGCCTGGCGGACCGCGCGGCATCTTCGTCTGCATCAGCCCATGGAACTTCCCGCTGGCGATCTTCACCGGCCAGATCGCCGCAGCGCTTGCCGCTGGCAACGCGGTGATCGCCAAGCCGGCCGAGCAGACCCCGTTGATCGCCGCCCGCGCCGTCGAACTGATGCGCGAGGCCGGCCTGCCAGCCGCGGCGCTACAGTTGCTGCCCGGCGACGGCCCCACCGTCGGCGGCCCCCTCACCTGCGACAGGCGGATCGCCGGCGTCTGCTTCACCGGCTCGACGGAGGTCGCCCAGATCATCCACCGGGCCCTGGCCGCCAATGCCGGTCCCGACGCGGTGCTGATCGCCGAGACCGGCGGGCTGAACGCCATGATCGTCGATTCCACAGCCCTGACCGAGCAGGCAGTGCGCGACATCCTGATCGCCTCGTTCCAGAGCGCCGGCCAGCGCTGCTCCGCCTTGCGGATGCTCTATGTGCAGAAAGACGCCCGCGACCGGCTTCTGGACATGCTCGGGGGCGCGATGGACTCGCTGGTGGTCGGCGATCCCTGGCAGCTCGACACGGACGTATCTCCGGTCATCGACGCCGAGGCGCGGGACGACATCGCCGGCTATGTCGACAGCCGCCGGAAGGCAGGCAGGCTCCTCAAGACGCTGCCGGTTCCGCAGGATGGCCTCTATGCCGCGCCCTCGGTGGTCACCGTCGACGGGATCGACGGCCTCGAACGCGAGGTGTTCGGCCCGGTACTGCATGTCGCGACCTTCAAGGCCCGCGAGATCGACGGGGTCGTCGACGCCATCAATGCGCGCGGCTACGGCCTGACTTTCGGCCTGCACACACGGATCGACGACCGGGTCCAGCAGATCGTCGAGCGCATCCGGGTCGGCAACACCTATGTGAACCGCAACCAGATCGGCGCCATCGTCGGCTCGCAGCCCTTCGGCGGCGAAGGCCTGTCGGGCACCGGGCCGAAGGCCGGCGGGCCGTTCTACGTCGCCCGCTTCCGCCGCACCGAGCCCGCCGAGGACCTGCCGGCGCCCGACGCGCCGGTCATCCCCGCCGCGACGATCGCCAAGGCAACCGCCGGGCTCGATGCCCGCAACTGGGCGGCGCGCGGCGACCGGGTCGCGGTGCTGCGCCGGGCACTGTCGGGCAAGGGCGGCGTCATCCGCCGGGCCTGCTCGGCGGTCGGTGCCTTCGATCCGGGCCCCTTCACGCTGCCGGGGCCGACGGGCGAGAGCAACCGGCTGAGCCTCTATCCCAAGGGCCAAGTCCTCTGCCTCGGGCCGACCGCCGAGATCGCCATCGCCCAGGCCGTGCAGGCACTGGCCGCGGGTTGCGCGGCAGTGGTCGTCGCGCCCGACGTGACAGCGCTCGCCAAGCCGCTGATCACCGCCGGGGCGCCCGTTGCGGTCTTCGACGGGACGCTCGCGCCGGCCGATCTCGAACGGATCGGCGATGTCGACGTCGTGGCCGCCGCCGGCCGGTCGGACTGGACCCGCGCGCTCCGCAATGCGCTCGCGGCCCGCAAGGGCGCGATCGTCGCGCTGGAAACCGGGATCATCGGCCCGAGCCGCTATTTCGTCGAACGGCATCTGTGCATCGACACGACGGCGGCGGGCGGCAATGCCAGCCTCCTGGCCGCCGCCGAATAGGGCGGTCGGGAGGACTTCGGGCCCGATCGACACCGATAACCCGGCCCATGCGATCCGCGTCCTTGGCGGTACGGCCGGACCGGCGTAGGAGGGGCTCTGCCAGTGGACACAAAGGACATGTCGTGAACCAGTCTTCGCCTTTGCGGCGCGCCAGCGGGCGCCTGACCTTCCGAGCCGCCGACCGCGCGGCCCAGGCCATCGGCCGCGTCCTCGATCTCGACGAGGATGTCGCCGGCCGGATCTTCACCCGCTTCGACGCCGGCCGGATCGTCGCCGAGGCCGAGTCGCTGGACCGCGATCCGGCGCGCCTTGCCGGCCCCCTCGCCGGGCTCCTGGTCGCGATCAAGGATCTGTTCGACGAGGCCGGCGAGGTGACCACCGCGGGCTCGATCCAGTTTGCGGGGAACGCACCGGCCGCGCGCGACGCCGAGGCAGTGGCGCGGCTGCGCGCGGCCGGCGCCATCGGCTGCGGGCGCACCAACATGTCGGAATTCGCCTATTCGGGCGTCGGGCTCAATCCGCATTTCGGCACGCCGGGCAACAGCCACGACCCGGCCCGCATTCCCGGCGGCTCGACCTCCGGCGGCGCGATCGCGGTCGCCTTCGGCATCGCCGATTTCGCGCTGGGATCGGATACCGGCGGCTCGGTGCGCATTCCCGCCGCCTTCAACGCGCTGGCGGGCTTCAAGCCGACCCAGTCCGCGGTTCCGCTGGACGGCGCCTTCCCGCTCTCGGGCACCTATGACAGCGTCGGCCCCCTGGCCCTCGACATCGCCACCTGCGCGGCGGTCCACGCTGTCCTGTCCGGCGAAACCCGGCCAGACCCGGCGGCCGGCGACAAGCCCCTGCGGCTGGGCGTGATGCGAACCCTCCTGACCGACGACATGGACGACCAGGTGAGTGCCGACTTCGACGCGGCGCTGGAGGCGCTTCGCGAGGCAGGCGTCGAACTGGTCGATGTCGAGATGCCGGACCTCGCCCAGGCACCGGGCGTGAACCGCATCCTGGTTTCCAGCGACGCGCACGCCGTCCATTCGGGCTATCTCGATGCGCTGGAAACCTCCGGCGATCCCCACGTCCTGAAGCGGATCCGCGCAGCCGAGACCTTCGGCGCAGACGAAAGGAGCGCGGCCCGGCAGACCCGGACGGACGCCATCGCGGCCTTCGCGGCACTGGCAGACGGATTCGACGCAATGATCGCGCCGACGGTGCCGATCGTGCCGCCCCTGATCGCGGAGGTCGAGGCGGATTTCGACCGGCTCAACGCGCTCATCCTGCGCAACCCGTCGACGATCAATTTCCTCGACGGCTGCGCCGCCACCGTTCCGATGCATCAATCCGGTGAATTGCCGACCGGGTTGATGCTGTTTGCCCCGGGGGGCCGGGACTGGGCCGTTCTCGACGTTGCGGAAACGATCGAGGACGTCGTCGGCGGCCGCTGACATTGGCGCGGTGCCGGTCGACCGATCGGTGCCGCAATGTCAGCCGAGGACGTTCCGGATGGCGCGTGTGAAAACCCGGGCGCCGAGGACGATCAGCTCATCGGGAAAATCGTAGTCGGGCGTGTGCAGGCCGGGATGGGTCTCGCCGGCTCCCAAGAGGAACATCGCCGAGCGGGCCCGGGTGCCGAAGCGGCCGAAATCCTCCGACGCGCGCATGGGCAGCAGGCTGTCGTCATGGGGCACGCCCTCGTCATCGAGCGCCTGCCTGAGGATGGCGGCCGCCCGCGGATCGTTGACGCAATGGGCGAAGACCGCGTCGTAGCGGATCTCGACACCGAGGCCGGTGCGGGCGGCGACCGCGCGGACGAGCACTTCGGCGCGGCTGACCAGTTCGCCCATGCGGGCATCGGTCAAGGTGCGCAAGGTCGCCCAGAGCTCCGCCGATCCCGGCGCGATGCCCGCCTCGCGCTCGCCCATCGCGGCATGGGTGACGGTCACCAGGGAGAAATCCTCGTCCAGCGTCCCGCCGGACCCCAGCCCCGTCAGCCCCGGCATGAGCTCGCAGAGGGCCGCCATCGGCGAGAGCCCCTGATCCGGCGACGAAGCGTGGGCCGTGGTTCCGCTGAGCCCGATCTGCATGCTGCGCGAGGCGCAATTGCTGGGGCCCTCGACGAGCGCCGCCCGGCCGCGGGCGATCCCCGGCATGTTGTGGAGGGCGATGGCAATATCCGGTGCGATGGAATCGAAGGCCGGATCGGCGAGCACCGCCGCGGCGCCGCTCCCGTCTTCCTCGGCCGGCTGGAACAGGAGGATGGCGCGGCCCCGTGCCGGACGCTGTCGTCCGAGACCCAGCGCAACGCCGGCAAGCGTCGCCATGTGGCCGTCATGGCCGCAGAGATGCGCCTTTCCGGGATGCATCGAGCGATAGGGTCGGTCGGAGACCTGGGCGATGGGCAGCGCGTCGAGTTCGGCGCGTACCATCAGTGCCGGCCCGGCGAGTCCGCTGTCGTAGATGGCCGCCACGCCGTGGCCGCCCAGGCCGGTAACGAGCCGGTCGGGATCGGTCGCGGCAAGGAAATGTGCGATCATGCCGGCGGTTTCGGCTTCGTCTCCCGACACCTCCGGCGCCCGGTGGAGCGCATGCCTCAGATCGCGCAGCACCCCGACATCCTGCTCGGACAGAAACGGTGCGGTCGCCTGATCCATCGCCGCCGCCCTACCCGTCGCGGGACTGGCCGCGCAGGGTCGGCAGGCCGATGCCCGCCGCGCCGAAACCGCCGTCGACGCCCAGTATCTGCCCGGTGATGTAGCTTGCCTTGTTGCTGCACAGGAAGAAGATCGCCTCGGCGATTTCCTCTTCCAGGCCGTAGCGGTTGAGCGGCACGGCGTCGTGATAGTCGGCACGGATGGCGGGGCTGTGCACTGCCTTGGCCATGGCGGTGTCCACCGGCCCGGGCGCGACCGCGTTGACGCGAATGCCGAGGCCCGCCAGTTCCACCGCCTGCTGCTTGGTCAGATGGGCGAGCCCGGCCTTGCTGGTCCCGTAGGCGACGCGAAGCGTCGAGGCGCGCATGCCGGATATGGAGGTGATGTTGACGACACCGCCGCCGCCGTTCCCGGCCATGATCGGCGCGGCCTTCTGGGTGCAGAGGAACGGCCCGCCGAGATTGACGGCAAGCGACCGCTCCCATTCGTCGAAGGCCGTCTCCAGCATCGGCTTGAAGACGGCCACGCCGGCATTGTTGACGAGGGCATCGAGCCGGCCGAAACGCTGGGTGACCGCATCGAACGCGCTGGTGACCTGGTCCGGCTGCGCCACGTCACAGGTCAAGGCCAGAACCCGTTCCGGCTGGCCGATCGCTGCGACGGCCGCGTCGAGCGTTTCGCCATCGATGTCGAGAAGGGCGACCTGCCATCCTTCGGCGAGAAACCGTTTCGCCGTGACCAGCCCGATGCCGCGCGCCGCCCCCGTGACCAGCGCGACCCTGTCCTGATGCTCGACCAATCCGACCTCCCGTTCAAATCCTCACGGGCAGCCATACCGGCTCGAATCGCGGATTGCGATAGTGAAGACGATGTCAGCGGCGCGCCACCATTCGTGCGCAACCTGCGGGAGAATTACGCAAGAGCACGGTCTGTGCCTGGGAAGCGGCGCTACTAGCGATCCTGGCCGATGTGGTTCGGCCACTGGGCCCGGTTGCAGCCCCAGCCGGCATCCTCCGTCTCGAGGCCGGCTTTGGCGTAGAGCGTATCGACATCGTCGACGAGCGACTGCTCGATCGCCTCGGCTTCGGTGATGTGGCCGCGCTCCAGGGCGCTCACGGTGTCGGATGCCAACATGTCGCAATCTTTCGGTTGTTCCCTTCGGCCAACGCCGCAGGGCCGGCCCGGTTCCGCAGAAAGGCGGCCCTTGCGCGCACCATCGCTGTCGTCGGCGGATCTGCGCGCGCCCCGCTGCGATTTTCGGCATCCCATCCCAGTCGTGGAACGAGCCTTGGACGGGGCCGTGCGACCGATCGCCGAACGCGGCGTACAGGAGATGTGATCCCGGTATCGGACGCCTGGTTTCCCGATGGCGAGTCGCCGTCTCCCGGGACCTTGGAGGGAACCTGCCCCCCGTCGCGCGTTAGAACGCGCCGGTCGCGGCAGTGTCACGAGCCGAACGGGGCCGCACTCCTGATGTCAGGGGCGGCACCTGCGGTTCATCCCCATTTGGCCAGCGAGGCGGCGAGTTCGGGATTGTCCCGCGTCTTGTCAGCCAGCGACATGCCGCCCGCCGCCGCATCCCACGCCTGGCGGATGGCACGCACGCCCGCGGCGGGGCCCATCGGGTGGCCGTGGATGCCGCCGCCGCCGAGATACATCAGGTCGAGCGTGCGCCCGGTGCGCTCATAGGTCTCGACCGCCTGGCCGCCCCACTGGCCCGAGCAGACGACGGGCAACGGGCGGTCGGCCTCCGAGAAGATCGGCGTCATGCAATCGGCGAAGGAGCGAACGAAGCTGTCGTCCGGCTCCCAGTACTTCGCCCGGATGCCGTTGATCTGGAACTGGTCGACGCCGAGCAGCCGCCAGATCTTCTGATAGGCGCGGAATTCCAGGCCGAGGCCGGGGTGCCGGGTCAGGATGTCCCAGCCATTGCGGTGGGCGTGCAGGCAGAGCGCCGAGCGCTTACGCAGGAAGCTCATGCCGCCGTAGCCGATGGAATTGATGTTGACGACCGCCGCATTGCCGCCGGCCTCGACCACCCGGTCGTGGTTGCGCATCATCGTGTCGGGATCGGCCGAGGAGATGCCGAAGGCATACATCACCCGCTTCCCGGTCGTCTGCTCGTGATCCCTGATGACCGGCATGATGGCGGCGATCCGCTCGTCGAGCGGCGAATAGGCCGGGCTCATCAGCTTCTCGTCGTCCTTGATGAAGTCGACGCCGGCCGCGCAGAGATCGCGGACGACGGCGGCGGTCTCCTCCGGCAGCAGCCCGAGCGAGGGCTTGATGATCGAGGCGATCATCGGGCCCTCGGCGACGCCCATCAGCCGGCGCGAGCCCGCGATTCCGAATTGCGGTCCGGGATGGCAGGCCCATGCGGCCGGCAGGTCGATGTCCATCACCCGGATGCCGGTGACGCCCTTGACCGCGAAGACACCGCCGATGGCAATGGTCATCAGCGCCGCGACATCGGTGCCGATGGCCTCCAGTGGATAGGCGATGGTCACGTCGGCGCGACGCCACGGACCGGTCCCCTGCGGGTCCGGAATCGAGGGCACGGCAAGCGGTTCGTGCGGCACGACCGCCTCCACCCGCGCTGCGCAGCGGGTCCGCACCGCTTCGGTCTCGCCCGGCAATTCCGTGAAGGTGCCTGTCGACTGATCGGAGGCGATCTTGGCCGCCATCGCGCCGACATCGCCTTCGCATTCGATGCGGTAGGTCACCCTGATCATGTCGTCGGCCATGGTGCCGTCTTCTCCTTGCGTGCCATCTCAAATACTCATCATACCTGTTGACATAGTAATGACGAGCTCTCAAGCTTCGGGCCGGTCAAGGGAGGAATGCATCCGCACCGGGTGCACATTGATCGGGAGGAGCCTTCATGCTGATCAACCGTCGCATTCTCGTTTCCGCACTGGCTGGCGCCGTCAGCCTGATCGCGATGCCCGCCTTCGCCCAGGACAAGGGCCTGATCGCGATCATCACGCCGAGCCACGACAACCCGTTCTTCAAGGCAGAGGCCGTCGGCGCCGAAGCGCGCGCCAAGGAACTCGGCTACGAGACCATCGTCCTCGTCCATGACGACGACCCGAACAAGCAGTCCGAGATGTACGACACGGCGATCGCACGCGGTGCCAAGGCGATCATCCTGGACAATGCCGGCGCCGACGCATCCGTCGCGCCCGTCCGCCGCGCCAAGGAAGCCGGCATCCCCTCCTTCCTGATCGACCGCGAGATCAAGGAAAGCGGCATCGCCGTCAGCCAGATCGTCTCCAACAATTACCAGGGCGCGCAGCTCGGCGCCGAGAAGTTCGTCGAGCTGATGGGCGAGGAAGGCAATTACGTCGAATTGCTGGGTCGCGAGGCCGACACCAATGCCGGCATCCGCTCGTCGGGCTATCACGACATCATCGACCAGTATCCCGACCTGAAGATGGTCGCCCAGCAGTCGGCCAACTGGTCGCAGACCGAAGCCTACGCGAAGATGGAGACCATTCTCCAGGCCAATCCCGACATCAAGGGAGTCATCTCCGGCAACGACACCATGGCGATGGGCGCCTGGGCGGCGCTGGAAGCGGCGGGCCGCACCGACGTGATCCTCGTCGGCTTCGACGGCTCCAACGACGTGCGCGATTCCATCATGAAGGGTGGCATCAAGGCCACCGTGCTGCAGCCGGCCTATCGCCAGGCCCAGCTCGCCGTCGAGCAGGCCGACCAGTATCTGACCACGGGCTCCACCGACCAGCCGGAGAAGCAGCTCATGGACTGCGTGCTGATCGACGAGAGCAACGCCGCCAAGCTCGAGACCTTCGCGCTCGCAGACTGACGTCCCGCGTCTCCCAAGACACGCTCGTGCCTGGCCGTCGCGCCAGGCACCTCACCGTTCAGGGGGAAGGTTTGCCATGCGCACCAGATCCGCTCGCGCCACGATACTCGCCACCTCCATCCTCTGCCTCTCCGGCTTCACCATCGTGTGGGAGTCGGAGCGGGCAGAGGGCGAAGGCCCCGTGGTGGTCGCCACCGACGAGACCCGGATGGCCGCCTATGCCGAGGAGGCATGGGACCCGAAGGTCCTGCCACAGATCGCCGAACATGAGGTGCCGCTGGCGGATCTGCGCGCGGCGGTGGCCAGGGACGCGGTTGCCGCCGGCGAGCAATACGGCTTTCCGCGCGACGGCGAGACCAGCCCCTGGAACTTCGCCGTCTCCGGCGAGGGCACGATCGTCGAGGCCAAGCTCGAGAGCCGCGCGGCAAAGCTCCAGCTGGACACCGATGCCGACGGCAAGGGCGACGTCACCGTCCAGCTCGGCCCGATCATCCGCGGCACGGCGCTGCGTGACGCCATGCCCTTCATCGTCTTCACCGACTTTCGCGACCAGATCGAGTTCGCCAAGCTCGCCAATGCGCTGAACGCCGTCGCCCATTCCCGGCTGACAATTCCCGAGGGCGACGTGGTGGGCCAGACCGCCCGCTTCGAGGGCGTCTTCGCGCTCGGCAGAGGCATCGCGTCGATCGAGCTCGTCCCCACGAAGCTCCAGATCGGTGAGTGAGATGGCCGACGTCGCCCACCCGATCGGCCTGTCGATCCGCAACGGCCTGAAGGTCTATCCCGGGACGGTCGCCCTGCGGGACGTCGATTTCGACGTCCACATGGGCGCGGTCAACGTCCTCGTCGGCGAAAACGGCGCCGGCAAGTCGACGATGATGAAGGTCATCGCCGGCGTCGAGCAGCTGACCGAAGGCACCATCCTGATGGGCGGCGAGGAACGGGTCTTCCGCTCGACGGACGAGGCCGCGCGCCATGGCATCGGCATCGTCTTCCAGGAGCTCAATCTCTTCCCCAATCTGTCGGTCAGCGACAACATCTTCATCGCCCGGGAGAAGACCCGCGCCGGCATCGACATCGACATGGCGGCGCAGCGCGAGGAAACCCGCCATCTGCTGCGCCGGCTGGAGCACGACATCGACCCCGACACGCTGGTCGGCGACCTGAAGGTCGGCCAGCAGCAGATCGTCGAGATCGCCAAGAGCCTCGCCCAGGATGCCCGCATCCTGATCCTCGACGAG
The DNA here is from genome assembly GCF_036549475.1 of Aurantimonas sp. A2-1-M11. NCBI lineage: Bacteria > Pseudomonadati > Pseudomonadota > Alphaproteobacteria > Hyphomicrobiales > Aurantimonadaceae > Aurantimonas > Aurantimonas sp. A2-1-M11. The sequence continues at coordinate 61,531 of NZ_JAZHLI010000001.1, forward strand.
CCGACATCGGCCTTGTCGGCGTCCGAGGTGGAGATCCTGTTCCGGGTCATCGCCGACCTGAAGGCGAACGGCGTGGGGATCGTCTACATCTCGCACCGGCTGGAGGAACTGATCCGGGTCGGCGACTACATCACCGTCCTGCGCGACGGCGCCATCACCGGCGCGCGATCGATGGAGGGCGTCGACGTTCCCTGGATCGTGCGGAACATGATCGGCGAGGCCTCCAGGGACTTCGCCAAGGAGGTCGCGCACGATTACGGCGAGGAGATCTTCCGGGCCGAACACGTCTCGCTGCCCAACAAGGGCGGCGGTCTCGCCGTCAACGACGTCTCCTTCTCGCTGCGCGAAGGCGAGATCCTGGGCATCTACGGCCTGATGGGTGCCGGCCGCTCCGAACTGCTCGAATGCATCATCGGGCAGCAGCGCGACTATGCCGGTTCCTTCTTCATCCGTGGCGAACAGCTGGTGAAGCGCAGCGTGTCCGACCGGATCGCGCGCGGCCTCGCCCTCATCCCGGAAGACCGCAAGCAGGACGGGCTCGTGCAGATCCTGTCGATCCGCGAGAACATGACCCTGTCCAGCCTCGGCGCCTTCACCCGGGGCATCCACATGTCGCTGAAGCGCGAGGCAGAGACCGTCGCCGACTTCGTGCGGCGCATGACCATCAAGATCGCCTCGCCCGAGCACGAGGTCTCGTCCCTGTCCGGCGGCAACCAGCAGAAGGTGGTCATCGCCAAGGCGCTGATGACCGACCCGAAGATCCTGCTGATGGACGAGCCGTCGCGCGGCATCGACATCGGTGCCAAGGCGGAAGTGTTCCGCGTCATGCGCAAGCTGGCGGCCGACGGGCTCGGCATCGTCTTCGTCACCTCCGACCTGGAGGAGGTGATGTCCCTCTCCGACCGCATCCTGGTGATGTCGAACGGCCGGGTGACCGGCGAATTCACCAAGGAAGACGCCACCGAAACGGCGCTGGTCGAGGCTTCCGCGATGGGGCACGCCCCCGACCACGCATCTGCTACCGCCTTCAAGGAGGCTTCGTGATGACCGCCCAGACCGCAACCACCGCGCCGAACCCGCCGATGGACGGCACCGCGATGCTGCTCATGATCCTGAAGGCGCGGACCTTCATCGCGCTGATCCTCGTCTTCGTCTTCTTTGCCTTCGCCGCGCCGAACTTCCTGTCGACGGCCAACATGGTCATCATGTCGAAACACGTGGCGCTCAACGCCTTCCTGGCGATCGGCATGACCTTCGTCATCGTCTCCGGCGGCATCGACCTGTCGGTCGGCTCGATCGTCGGGCTCTGCGGCATGGTCGCCGGGTGGCTGATCCTCCACGGCATCGACCTGGAGCTCGGCTGGTCGATCCAGTTCAACACGATCGAGATCTGCCTCCTGGTCGTCATTGTGGGCGTGGCGGTGGGGGCGATCAACGGCTTCCTCATAACCAGGCTGAACGTCGCGCCGTTCATCGCCACGCTGGGCACGCTGTATGTGGCGCGCGGCGCGGCGATGCTGTCCTCGGACGGCCGGACCTTCCCCAACCTCAACGGCAACGCGGCCTACGGGTCCGACACGTTCCGGTTCATCGGCGCGGGCGATCTCCTGGGCATCCCGGTCTCGATCTGGATGCTCGTCGTGGTCGGCTGCGTGGCCGCCTACATCGCCAAGCGCACGCCGCTCGGCCGCTACATCTACGCCGTCGGCGGCAACGAGAAGGCCGCCGCCCTGTCGGGCGTGAAGGTCAACCGCGTCAAGTATTTCGTCTACATGTTCTCGGGATTCTGCGCCGCGCTGGTGGGCATCATCATCGCCTCGCAGCTCGTCGCCGCCCACCCGGCGACCGGCGACACCTTCGAGCTCAACGCCATCGCCGCGGCGGTCCTGGGCGGCACCTCGATGTCCGGCGGGCGCGGCAAGATCGGCGGCACATCATCGGCGCCTTCGTGATCGGCGTCCTGTCGGACGGCCTGGTGATGATGGGGGTCTCGGCGTTCTGGCAGACCGTGATCAAGGGGCTCGTCATCATTGCCGCCGTGGTTATCGACCAGGCACAGCAGCGCGTCCAGAGCCGCGTCGCGCTGCAGGCCCAGGCGGCCCTGAGCAAGTAGGAGACCACGCCATGAAAGGCGCATTGATCGGCTGCGGCTTCTTCGCCCAGAACCAGCTCCATGCCTGGCGCGACATTGCCGGCGCCGAGATTACGGCCCTGTGCGACCGCGATCCCGAGCGGCTGGCCGCGACCGCCGCGGCCTTCGGCATCGAGCGGACCTACGAGGATGCCGCCGCCATGCTGGCCGCCGAGCAGCCGGACTTCGTCGACATCGCGACGACGGTCCAGAGCCACCGGCCGCTGGTGGAGATGGCGGCGGCCGCAAAATGCCACGTGATCTGCCAGAAGCCCTTCGCCGAGACCATGGACGATGCCCGCGCCATGGTGGCCGCCGTCGAGGAGGCCGGCCGCACCCTGATGGTGCACGAGAACTTCCGCTGGCAGTCGGCCATCCGCCGCGCGATCGACACCGTGCGCGGCGGCGCGATCGGCACGCCCTTCTTCGGCCGCGTCACCTTCCGCTCGGGCTACGACGTCTATTCCGGCCAGCCCTATCTGGCGGAGGGCGAACGCTTCATCATCGAGGATCTGGGCATCCACATCCTCGACATCTCGCGGGCCCTGTTCGGCGATGTGGCGCGCATTTCGGCGACCACCAGGCGGGTCAATCCGGCGATCCGGGGCGAGGACGTGGCGACCATGCTGCTCGCCCATGAAGGCGGGGTGACCAGCGTCGTCGACTGCTCCTACGCCACCCGCCGCACGCCCGAGACCTTCCCCCAGTCGCTGCTGGAGATCGACGGCACCGAGGGCACGCTGCGCCTCGACGCCGGCTACCGCATGGTCGTCCAGACCGGCGGCGACGAGACCGTGACCGACGTGTCGCCGCCGGTCTTGCCCTGGGCCGAGCGTCCCTGGCACAACATCCAGGAGAGCGTGCGGATCATCCAGGCGCACTTCGTCGACTGCCTGCGCGAGGGCCGGCAGCCTGAAACCTCGGGCGCCGACAATCTGAAGACGCTGGCGCTGGTACAGGCCGCCTATCGCTCGGCAGAGACCGACGAGACCGTGAGGCTGTCGGACATATGAGCGAGCTGGTCGAACTCTACGGCACGGATCAGCCGCTCGAAACGCCGCTTTCCGTGTCGTTCGGGCCGGTGGCCTTCGACCTTGGCAACGGGGCGATCTCGCATCTGACGGTGGACGGACGCGAAATCCTGCGGCAGGTGGCGTTCCTGGCGCGCGACCGGGACTGGGGAACGCGGCCGGCGGAGGTGGGCCCGATCGCCCAGACCCGCGAGGGCGAGGATCTGGTGCTCACCTGCCATCTGGTCTTCGAGAATCCGCCCGGGCGGCTCGATGTCGACCTGACCATCCGCGTCAGGCCGGACGGCCTCGATGTCGAGGCGGCCGGCAAGGCGACGGGGCGCTTCGAGACCAACCGCACGGGCTTTATGGTCCTGCACCCGATCACCGGCCAGGCCGGCGCCCCGGTGACCGTCACGCATACGGACGGGCGGGTCGAGGACGGACACTTTCCCGAGCGCATCGCGCCGTGGCAGCCCTTCATGGACATGGCCGGCATCACCCATCGGGTCGGCGACCTTGAATGCCGCTGCCGCTTCGAGGGCGACGCATTCGAGATGGAGGATCAGCGCCAGTGGGGCGACGCATCCTTCAAGACCTACAACCGGCCGATCGCCCTGCCCTGGCCCTATGCCATCGCCGACGGCGAAGACCTGCGCCAGGCCGTCCGCATCGCATGGGCGCCGGTGCGTCCGGCGGAGGCGAAACCGGCCGAACAACTGGCCGCCGGCACGGCGTTCCCGCAAACCGCCATCCTGGTCACCGCCGACCATGCCCGGCGCGCTGCGCGCAACATCGGGGATCTCGATGCCGTCCGGCCACAGCGTCTCCTATGCCATGTCGACGCCAGTCTGGGCGACGTCGAAGGGCAGTTCGCCGCCCATGCCGCGTTGCAGGCGGCGGCGACCGGATATCGCTTCGACCTGGAGATGATCGCCGATTTCGGCGCCGATGCACGCGTCGATCCCGAGCCGATCCTGTCCGGCTACGCCAGCGTCATGCGCGAGACCGGCTTTGCACCCGACAGCGTCATGGTCTGCCCGGCGGTCGACCGGCAATCGACGCCGCCGGGCTCCGCCTGGCCCCCCTGCCCGCCGCTCGACGCCATCCACGAGGCGGCCCGCCGGCAGTTCGGCGCCGCGCGGATGGGCGGCGGCATGTCCAGTTTCTTTCCCGAGCTGAACCGCAAGCGCCCGCCCATCGAACGGCTCGACTTCGTGTCCCACTCCCTCTGCCCCATCGTCCATGATGCCGGCGACCGCGCGGTCATGGAAACGCTGGAAGCCGTCTCCCACATCACCGCCTCGGCGCGGGCGATCATCGGGGCACGGGGCTATCGCATCGGCCCGTCGACCATCGCGATGCGCCAGAACCCCTATGGCGCCCGCACCATTCCCAACCCCGACCGCCGCCGGGTCGCCATGACCGATGACGATCCGCGCCATGCCGGCCGGTTCGCGGCCGCCTATGCGGTGGGGCTGGCCACCGCCCTTGCGCCGGCGGGCGCCGAGGTCTGGACACCGGCCGAGCTTTACGGTCCCCGCGGCCTGTTTGCAGCGGACGGCAGCCCCCTGCCGCTCACCGAAGCCATTGCCGCGCTGGCCGCCTGCGCCGGCATGATGGTCGAGGCGGCGGAGATGGACGGCGAACGGGCGCGCCTCGCTCTGTCCGGCGCCATGCTACACGCGAACCTGACGCCCCGGCCGCTTGACGACTTGCCACCATTCGGCTGGACGGTAAGACACGGCGTCGGCGACACGCTGCGGCAGGGCGGCGCCGGCGGGACCAGATCGAAGGGGTAAAGCCGTGTTCCAGCTCGATTCAGGCCATGACGGCGAGAAGATCGTCCGGCGCAAGCTCTCGGATCAGGTGCTGGACAAGCTGCGGCAGATGATCCGTTCGCGCGAATTGCGCGCCGGCGACTACATGCCGTCCGAGCGCGCCCTGATGGAGCGTTTCGGCGTCGGGCGCCCCGCGGTGCGCGAGGCGCTGCAATCGCTGCACAATGCCGGACTGATCACCATCAGCCACGGCGAGCGCAGCCGCGTGAACGAGATCACCGCCGGTACCGTCCTCGACCAGACCGACGAGATCGCACGCCTGCTGCTCAACGCCATGCCGTCGAACCTGGAACATCTGAAACAGGCGCGGCGCATGTTCGAGCTCGGCATCGTGCGCGTGGCCGCCGAGAACGCGACGGCGTCAGACGTTGCCGAATTGCGCGAACTGGTGACGCGCCAGCGCACGCTGCTCGGGGGCGACCCGGTGCCGTTCATCGAGACGGACATGGCCTTCCACACGCGCATCGCCGACATCGTGGCGAACCCGATCATCTCCGCCGTGTCGGTCGCGATGCTGCGCTGGCTGTTCCAGTACCACACCTCGTTGCTGCACTGGTCGAACAACGAGGAGATCACCCTGACCGAGCACGACTGCATCGTCGACCTGATCGCCGCGCACGAGCCCGACAAGGCGGTGGAGACGATGCGGGGCCACCTCAACCGGTCGCTCCACCTCTACAGCTTCGGCGACGACGCGGCGCCGCAGCGCTGATCAGGTCTCGCCGATCTGCCGTCAGGACCGCGGCCCGCCGCCGTCCCTGATCCAGCCGAAGAAATCTTCCGAGCCCATCTGGCCGCCCTTCAGCGCGATCTGCAGTCCGTCATGGACGCCCTTGCCATAGGCCGTGGACAGCGAGGCGCCGGGAATGGTCGGCGCGCAGGCGACCAGCGCATCGAGGCCCAGCTGCCGCATGCCGTAGCCGGAGGTGTCACCGCCGGAAATGACCGCGCGGCGGATTCCGGTCTCGCGCAGCGTGCGGTCGAGGATTCGTCCCAGCGATTCGCCGATGCGCCGGTTTGCCGTCTCGATGGTCAGGCCGCTGGCGGAGACCGTCGAGCGGAAGGCCGCGACCGCCTTGTCCTGGTTGCCGAGGGCCGAATGGACCAGGGGACTGGCGCCGCGGGCCGCGGCCTCGCAGGCGCCGGCGACGAGGCGCGCCTCCTCCCGCGCCAGTTCGTCCTCCGAACCGCAGACCCGCGTCGCGTCGAAGGGCAGAAGCGCGAAGCCGTTGGCCCCGGCCCATGTCAGCTGGGCGCCGGTCATCGGCGACACCGAGCCTGAGATCACGGCGATCCGGTCGACAGGGCCGGCGCTGCCGACCGGATCGGCCGGGGCGACGAGGCCGATCTCCAGCCAGTGGCGCAGCAGGGCGAACTCGATGCCCTGGCTGCCGACGACGAAACCGAGCCGGTCGCGGTTCTCCCAGAGCAGCCGGCCCGCCGCCCGCTCGCTTGCCGGCTCCATCGAATCGATCGACAACAGCCGCGCGCCGTCGCGCAGGACCGCGTCGAGCCGCGGCTGGGCGCCCGACCACAGCGCCTCCAGATCGATCAGCGCCGAGGGCAGCGACGTCTGATGTGCCAGATGCCGGAGGAGATCGGCCTCGTGCATCGCCGTGACGGGATGATCGGACATGACCGGATGCCGGTCGAGCCGATAGACGCCGTCGAACGTGCCGGCGAAAAGATGGCCGAAGGCCTGGTAGCGGCGCATCTGCGGCGCGGCCGTGAGAATCGGCACGGCGTCCGCCGGGCGAACGGCGAGGCCGAGTTCGATCGCCGTGCCGATATTGCCGGTTTGCGGCGAGGAATCGAAGGTCGAGCAGATCTTGTAGTGCAGCAGCGGGGCGCCGAGATCGTGCAGGAATCGCAGCGGCGCCGGAAGGTGCTCCGTCATCCAGTCCGGCCCGTGGCTGCGCGCGGTGGACGCGATTCCGATCGCCCGGCACCCGGAAAAGCGCGCCAGTAGCTCGGCATCGGGAATGTCGCTGAACAGCACGGTGGGCACGCCGGCAAAGGCCAGGGCTTCCATCACGGCGGCCGAACCGGTGAAGTCGTCGCCGTACCACGTCACCCACGGCGTGACGGGTTCTTGCTCTTGCATGGCATCCCTCGAGAGCCCGTTGCGGGCATTGGCATTTCGGTCTATTATTATCTCATCATACCAGTTCGGGAAAGGTCCGTTCGGGGCCTTGGAGGAGTATAGACAATGACCACTGTGGCGCTGTTCGGCGCAGGCGGCAAAATGGGCGTCCGTCTCTCGCGCAACCTGGCCAAATCGGATTTCGACGTCCGGCATATCGAGATCGATCCGAAGGGTCAGGAACGCCTGAAGGACGCCATCGGCGTCGACTGCGTCGACCAGGACGTGGCGCTCGACGGCGCCGACGTGGTGATCCTCGCCGTGCCGGACACGGTGATCGGCACGGTGGCGGCCCTGGTGGTTCCCAAGGTCGACCCCGGCACCATCGTCGTCGTCCTCGACGCTGCGGCACCCTTCGCCGGCCATCTGCCGGAGCGCGCCGACATCACCTATTTCGTCACCCATCCCTGCCATCCGCCGATCTTCAACGACGAGATGACGGAAGCCGGCCGCAAGGATCATTTCGGCGGCATCGCGGCCCAGCAGGGCGTGGTCAACGCGCTGATGCAGGGCCCGCAGGAGCATTACGAAATCGGCGACAAGGTCGCCCGCGCCATCTACGCCCCGGTGGCACGCAGCTACCAGGTGACCGTCGAGCAGATGGCCTATCTGGAGCCGGGCCTGTCGGAAACGGTCTGCGCCTCGCTTCTCGTGGTCATGCGCGAGGCGATGGACGAGGTGGTCAAGCGGGGCGTGCCGCATGATTGCGCCCGCGACTTCCTGCTCGGCCACATGAACATCCTCGGCGCCGTCATCTTCGACGAGGTCGACGGCGTCTTCTCCGACGCCTGCAACAAGGCGATCGAGTTCGGCAAGCCCATGCTGATGCGCGACGACTGGAAGCGCGTCTTCGACCGCGACGAGATCGCCGCCAGCATCCAGCGCATCACCTGATCGTCGGACGCCTCACGGCAAGAACATTTTCGAACCGGGCGCATCGAGGATGCGCCCGGTTTTTTTGTGGATCTTTCACCCCGGTGAGCCACGGCCCACAGTAAGACCGACGCGGGCAAAGAGCCCCGGACCGGCGTTTGGACTGGCTGCACGGGCCGTCCGCGGGCGTCGGATCTCCCCAAGCTGCAGATCGGCGTGATCGTCCAGAAGCGTGTCGCAATAGTCGCGATGCGCCCTGGTATGGTTCAGGAAGTCCAGCGGCCCCCAGACCGCATCCTCGACAGCCTGGCGCCGGAGCGCTTGGCTGTCGGCCCGCGTTCGCACGACACGTTCACTCGCAACCAACCCGCGCCTAAGTCCGGATATTCGTCCCAAGGACACATCAAATCTTGATGATCATGGCCAACGTGAATCGGGCGCCGCCGCTGGCTCGTCCGGCGCAAGCCGCAAGAGAGGCGCGCCGGCAGCCTTTCCCTCTCTCAGTTGCAAACGATTTGCACTTGCAAAAATTCGAAATGCTAGGCAGCGTGCGATCGACCGAAAAACCACGGAGACCCCGCATGGCGTTCACGCGAACGACGATCCTGGCTGCGCTCGCCGCGATGCTGCTGACGACCGCCGCGCCCGCCCTTGCGCAGGGCGACCGGCTGAAGGTCGTGACGACCTTCACCGTCCTCTCAGACATGGCGCAGAACGTCGCCGGCGAACATGCCGACGTGGTCTCCATCACCAAGCCGGGTGCCGAAGTCCATGGCTACGCACCGACACCGCAGGACATCGTGGGGGCGAGCGATGCTGACCTGATCCTGTGGAACGGCCTCAATCTGGAGCGCTGGTTCGAACAGTTCTTCGCCAATCTCGGCGACATGCCCGCCGCCACCCTGACCGACGGCATCACGCCGATCTCGATCGCCGAGGGTGACTACGAAGGGCTGGCCAATCCGCATGCCTGGATGAGCCTCGACAATGCGATGATCTATGTCGACAACATCCGCGATGCCCTTGCCGCCCACGATCCCGACCATGCCGACGCCTACCGGGCGAATGCCGAGCGCTACAAGCAGGAAATCCGCGACACCATCGCGCCGTTGCGTGACAGGATCGCCGAGATTCCCGAAGACCGGCGCTGGCTGGTCACTTGCGAAGGGGCATTCAGCTATCTGGCCCGCGACTTCGGCATGAAGGAGCTCTATCTGTGGCCGATCAACGCCGACCAGACCGGCACGCCGCAACAGGTCCGAAAGGTCATCGATGGGGTGCGCGACAACGAGATTCCGGCCGTGTTCTGCGAGAGCACGGTCAATACCGCGCCTGCCGAGCAGGTGGCACGGGAGACCGGGTCGGCCTTCGGCGGCGTCCTTTACGTGGATTCGCTCTCCGCGCCGGATGGCCCGGTCCCGACCTATCTCGATCTCCTGCAGGTCGACGCGCAGACGATCGCCGATGGCCTGGCCGGGTCCGCCGAGTGATTGCGCGCCCCTGCGGCGATGCGGCGCAACGATCGCGCCGGGATATCTGACAGTTTCGACATGAGAACGGGTTCGACAGCCACACCATGACAGCGACGCGCGAATCTTCCGCCGGACAGGACCGGCATGACGGGCAGGATGCCCCCGATGACGGCATCTCGGCGCGCAACGTCACCGTGACCTATCGCAACGGCCACACGGCGCTGCACGACGCGACCTTCCAGATCCCGCGCGGCACGATCACCGCGCTGGTCGGCGTCAATGGCGCCGGCAAGTCGACCCTCTTCAAGGCGATCATGGGCTTCGTCCCGGCGGCGCGCGGCGAGATCAGCCTGCTCGGCCGTTCGGTCCGCCAGGCCCTGCGCGAGAACCTCGTCTCCTACGTGCCGCAATCGGAGGAAGTGGACTGGGCCTTCCCGGTCCTCGTCGAGGACGTGGTGATGATGGGCCGCTACGGCCACATGGGCTTCCTGCGCCGTGCCAGCCGCGCCGACCACGAGGCCGTCGACCAGGCGCTCGGCCGCGTCGGCATGCAGGACCTGCGGCTTCGCCAGATCGGCGAACTCTCCGGTGGTCAGCGCAAGCGGGTGTTCCTGGCCCGCGCCCTTGCCCAGGACGGCCAGGTGATCCTGCTCGACGAGCCGTTCACCGGCGTCGACGTGAAGACCGAGGAACAGATCGTGGCGCTGCTGCACGAGTTGAAGGCGGAGGGCCGGGTCATGCTGGTCTCCACCCACAATCTCGGCTCGGTGCCGGAATTCTGCGACCGTGTCGTGCTGGTCAAGGGCACGGTGCTGGCCTACGGGCCGACCGAGACGGTGTTCACCCGGCGCAATCTGGAGCGCGCCTTCGGCGGCGTGCTGCGGCATGTGACACTGGCCGGCACCGCGCTCCACGACGACGACGATCCGCGCGAGCTGTCGATCATCACCGACGACGAGCGGGCCTTTGTCCATTATGGCGAGCCGCACGTGCCGGCCGCGCCCGGCCGCGGCCGAAAGGGCGGTGAGAGCACATGATCGCCACCCTGCTCGAGCCGTTCCAGTATGGCTACATGACCAACGCCATGTGGGTTTCGGCGCTTGTCGGCGGCGTCTGCGCCTTCCTGTCGGCCTATCTGATGCTGAAGGGCTGGTCGCTGATCGGCGACGCCCTCAGCCATTCGGTCGTTCCGGGCGTGGCCGGCGCCTTCATGCTCGGCCTGCCCTTCTCGCTGGGCGCCTTCATCGCCGGCGGACTTGCGGCGGGGGCGATGCTGTTCCTGTCCGGCCGGTCCGGGCTGAAGATCGACGTGATCATCGGCATCATCTTCACCTCATTCTTCGGGCTCGGCCTGTTCATGGCCTCGATCAGCCCGATGTCGGTGTCGATCCAGACCATCGTCATGGGCAACATCCTCGCCATCACGCCCGAGGACACGCTGCAGCTGGCGATCATCGGCACCGTCTGCCTCGTCGTGCTGCTCGCCAAGTGGAAGGACCTGATGGTCACCTTCTTCGACGAGAACCATGCTCGCTCGATCGGCCTGCGGCCCGACCTCCTGAAGGTGATGTTCTTCGTGCTCCTGTCCGCCGCCATCGTCGCCGCGATGGTGACGGTCGGGGCGTTTCTCGTCATCGCCATGGTCGTGACCCCCGGCGCGACGGCCTATCTGCTCTGCGACAGGTTTCCCCGCCTGATCGCCTTGTCCGTCGTGATCGGCGCCGTGACGAGCTTCGTGGGGGCCTATGCGAGCTTCTTCCTGGACGGGGCGACCGGCGGCGTCATCGTGACCCTGCAGACGGCCATCTTCCTCCTCGCCTTCGTCTTTGCCCCCAAGCACGGGATGCTCGCCGCGCGGCGCAAGGCCGCCGCGGCCCTCGCCGCGCCGCGCCCGGACATGGCGCCGGGATCGAGCGAGGAGGCAGCCTGATGATCGACCAGTTTCTCCTGCCGTTCCAGTTCCCGTTCATGCAGAACGCCTTCCTCATCGTCCTGATGGTGGCGCCGCCCACCGCCCTCCTTTCCTGCTTCCTGGTGCTGAAGGGCTGGGCGTTGATGGGCGACGCGGTCAGCCACGCCACGCTGCCGGGCGTCGTCCTCGCCTGGGTGTTCAACATTCCGCTGATCATCGGCGCCTTCGTCGCCGGCATGACCTGCGCGCTGCTGACGGGCTATCTGGCGCACAACAGCCGGGTGAAGCAGGACACGGTGATGGGCGTGGTGTTCTCCGGCATGTTCGGGGTCGGGATCATCCTCTACACCTCGATCCACACCAACGAGCATCTCGACCATGTCCTGTTCGGCAACATGCTGGGCGTCGGCTACCAGGATCTCCTCACATCCGGGATCATCGCCCTCGTCGTCTCGGGGCTGCTGCTGCTGAAATGGAAGGACCTGCTGCTCCACGCCTTCGATCCGGCGCAGGCCAGGACCTCCGGGCTGAACACCGGGCTGCTGCACTACGGGCTGCTCGTCAGCCTGTCGCTGACCATCGTGGCGACCCTGTCCTCGGTGGGCCTGATCCTGGCCGTGGCGCTGCTGGTGACGCCGGGGGCGATCGCCTTCCTGCTGGTGCGCAGCTTCGGCCGGATGCTGGTCGTGTCGGTCGCGGTCTGCGTCGCGGCGATGCTGACGGGAACCTATCTCAGCTTCTTCCTCGACAGCGCCCCGGCTGCGACCATCGTCCTCGTGCTGTCGGCGATCTTCGTCCTCGCCTTCGTCAACCGCCTGCGGATCACCCGCCGGCACTCGCGCCGGGCCGGCGAGGAAGCTGCCGTCGCGACGGCGCCGCAGGCCGCCGAATAGAAGCCTGTCCGGTGAGGTCGCGATCGGGGCCGGCAGGCACGAGAGCGGACGGATGGATGGGACGCCGCGAAGGGCGCGGGTGCACCCTTCGCGGCAATCTGACTCCGGCGAACCCTGGCTATTTTGCGTGGGCGCCGTGATCCATGCCGTCATGGCCACCATGGGCCGGCGCCACCGCCGGCGCGCGGGCGCCCATTCCCTCGACCGCGAGTTCGGTCTCGACCGTGCCGGCCTTCTCGAAGGTCAGCGTCAGCGGCACGCGGGCGCCCTCGGCCAGCGTCTCCTTCAGGCCCAGAAGCATCAGATGATAGGCGCCCGGCTCGAGCGCGACCGTGGCGCCGGCCGGAATGGCCAGGCCATCCTCGAGCTGGCGCATGCGCATGATGTCGCCATCCATGTCCATCGTGTGGATCTGGACCTCCCCGGCGACGGGGGTCGAGCCGCCGAGCAGGCGGTCGTCGGTGGTGCCCTGATTTTTGATCACCATGTAGCCGCCGCCGACGGCGGCGTTGGGCGCGGTGGCACGGCTCCAGGGATGGGCGATCGACAGTTCGCCGACCTTGTAGTCGTGGGCGGAAACGGCCGTCACAAGGCCGAGCGTCAGGGCTGCGGCTGCAGCCAGCGTGATACGGATAGACATGGAACACTCCATTCGAACAGGAAAGGCAGGGCCGCGACGAGCGTCGGGCCGTTTCGTTCAGACGGAGTGAGAAGGGGGACCACGCTGCAGGGCGAGCCCGCGAGGCGGCGCGCGCGGGCCCATCGCATCGATGCGCGTCGGCCATGCGGTGACGTGGCCGGCCATCGGGACGGCGATCGCATAGGACCCGCCCGCAGCCGGCACCGGAAGGGCGGCGCCGTGGCCGCAACCTGCCGCACAGGGGCAGTCGGTGCAGCAATCGTGATCACCGTTCTCGCCGGCCCCGGCTGTCCGCGTCTCGAAACTGTCGCCGACGCAGATCACGGTCATGCCGGCCGCCACGGACGCATCCATCCGCGCGCAGGAGAATGCCGACGCCGCCGCCTGCCCCACCAGCAGCTGGGTCAGGATCAGCATGGCCGCGAGGGCAGCGGAACGGTCCGCAAGGAAGCGCCGGAGCGTGATCATCGCCGGCTGATATCATGCGGGCGATACCAGGAGTAGTCTGCTCGCAGCAGACGAGAACCGTCGCGAAAATGCCGTCGGTCGCGGTAGATCGCCGCTAGCCGATGACCTAAGCGTCGGCGCGACCGGCAACCGACAGAATGGTGGTTTCGACATGACAGACGGGCTCCAGTCCATCTACTTCGCCGACCCGATGTGCTCCTGGTGCTGGGGTTTCGCGCCGACGATCGCCAGGATCCGGGAGACCTATGGCGACGCGCTGCCGATCCGGGTGGTGATGGGCGGTCTGCGGCCGGGAACCGAAGAGCCGATGACGGCGGCGTCCCGCTCGGAGATCCGGCACCATTGGGAGCATGTGCAGGAGCGATCGGGCCAGGCCTTCGATTTCGGCTTCTTCGACCGCGAGGGCTTCGTCTACGACACCGACCCCGCGGCCCGCGCCGTTGTGGCGGTGCGCGCAGAGGACCGCAGCCTGGAACTGCCCTATCTCGAGCGCGTCCAGAGAGCCTTCTACGCCGAGAATCGCGACGTGACGCAGCCGGAGGTGCTGGCGGATCTGGCGGCCGAGATGGGGCTGGAACGCGAGCCCTTCCTGATGCGGCACGGGTCGGAGGCGGTGCGCGACGCCACCCGTCTCGATTATGCCACGTCGCGCAATGCCGGAGTCCAGGGCTTTCCGACGCTGGTCGTCGGACCGAATGCGGAAGGCACCTACACGTTGCTCACCCACGGCTATCGCAGCCCCGACGAACTCATGCCGCTGGTGGCGAAGGTCATCGCCGCCCACGCCCACAGCTGAGCCGACCGGGGAAGCGCCCGGCGGCAGGTCAGGCCGCCAGGCGCATTCTCGATCGTGCCGCGCTATTTCGCGGCGGCCGCGTCGGCCCCGATCTTGTCCTGCGTCTTCGTATCGAAATCGGAGGCGTCGTGTCGCTCGTGAAGCTGGCTCGACGGCTCGCCGACCACGCGGTTGACCATCCGGCCGCGCTTGACTGCCGGACGGGCATGAACCGTCTCGGTCCAGCGCTGGACGTTCTTGTAGTCCTCGACCTGCAGGAACTCGCCGGCGTCGTACAGAAGCCCCTTCGCCAGTGCGCCATACCAGGGCCAGATCGCCATGTCGGCGATCGTGTAGTCCGGCCCCGCCACGAATTCGCTCTCCGCCAGACGGCGATCGAGCACGTCGAGCTGGCGCTTCACCTCCATGGCGTAGCGGTTGATCGGATATTCGTACTTGACCGGCGCATAGGCGTAGAAATGGCCGAAGCCACCGCCCAGGAACGGCGCCGAGGCCATCTGCCACTGCAGCCAGGACAGGCATTCGCCCCGGGCGGCGGCGCTCGTGGGAAGGAAAGCGCCGAACTTTTCGGCCAGGTAGATCAGGATCGCGCCGGATTCGAACACCCGGATCGGCGCCTCGCCGCTGCGGTCGCACAATGCGGGGATCTTGGAGTTCGGGTTCACCTCCACGAAACCGGTCGAAAACTGGTCGCCGTCGCTGATCTGGATCAGCCACGCGTCGTATTCGGCGCCGTCATGCCCGGCCGCCAGAAGCTCCTCCAGCATCACGGTGACCTTCACGCCGTTCGGCGTCGCCAGCGAGTAGAGTTGCAGCGGGTGCTTGCCGACCGGCAGCTCCTTCTCGTGGGTCGGACCGGCGATCGGGCGGTTGATGCTGGCGAACTTTCCACCGCTCGCCTTGTCCCAGGTCCAGACGGCAGGCGGTGTGTAGTCGGCATTGTCGGTCATCGAACGTCTCCAATGGTCATGATGTCGGGGCAAGGACTCCCGGCGGCAGGCACTGCCGATACGCGTGGCGGGCGAATGGCCGAGGCGGCCCGGATCCTTCGAGGCGTGGAAGTCAGGGGGATCCTTCGGCAGCTGTGGGATCGCTGCGAGTCGCGGCTTTCGCCACCTGGCCTCGCTCGGGACGGAACACCGGCACCGGCAGCCCAGGAACTCGCTGATCGTCCTTTGCAGCTCGCAGGACCCTGCGTGGGAGGCGAAGTATAGGTGCGCGCCATCATGTCTCAAGCAGCGTCGCGGCCTCGCATCCGTAACGGTGCGTCCGCCCTTTCGCGACAGCATCGGGTCCGTCTGCGAGAATGCCGGCGTGCATCCGATGCCCCCTCCACAGGGTCGGGGCGCAGATGCCACGCCTGCCGGGAGGCGCAAGGCAGAGCATGCAACGGAGGCAGCCGCCATGCGGGACACCGGTCCGGGGCGATGCCATCCCTCCTGCGTCTCCGGCGGATAGGAGTGCCACCGATGTTCGACCTGCCCGGCCTGACGCTCACCTATCTGCTCTGCGAATGGGCCATCCGCCTCGTGATGATCGTGGTGATCCCCTCGCGGCGTCCGCCCGAATCGGCGCGCAGCTGGCTGCTCCTGGTCCTCTTCCTGCCGATCCCCGCGCTGATCCTCTACCGCCTGATCGGCCGCGCCAGCTTTCCGCCCTGGCGCAAGGCGCGCTTCGCCCGGACGGCAGAGGATCGCGCCCGGGTCGCTCGTGACCTCGCCGATCCCGACATGGCCACCGACCGCCTGTCCCGCCTGAGCGAGGCGCTGGGCGGATTTCCCGCCTGCGCTGGCAACAGGGTCGCGCTTCTGACCGATTACGACGCGACGATCGACGCCATGGTGGACGCCATCGACGGCGCCCGAACGCAGGTGCATCTTCTTACCTACATCTTCGCCGACGACCGGACCGGGCTGAAGATCGCCGATGCGCTGGGGCGGGCGGTCGCCCGCGGCGTCGCGGTGCGGGTGCTGATCGATGCGCTGGGTTCGCGGCCATGGGCCGGGCGTAGCCTGGCGATGCTGGCGGCGCGCGGCATCGATGCCCGGCTCGTCCTGCCGGTGCGGTTCGCAGCCCTGCGGCGGGCGCGCAGCGACCTGAGAAACCATCGCAAGCTCTGCCTGGTCGACGGGCGGGTCGCCTTCGTCGGTTCGCAGAACATCGTCGACCGCGACTTCAAGCCGGGCATCCGCAACGACGAGCTCGTCGCCCGCGTCGAGGGGCCCGTCGTGGCGGCCCTGGAGGCGGTCTTCGCCGGCGACTGGTTCCTGGAGACCGAGATCCGGCTCGACCTCCTCCCTGTCCCTGACCCGGCCGGCGATGCCGTCCTGCAGGCGATGCCGAGCGGTCCCGATTTCGGCGTGCCGGGCTATGAAAGGCTGCTGATAGAGCTGATCCACAGCGCGCAGCACCGCGTGGCGATCGTCTCGCCCTATCTCATTCCCGACGAAGCCCTGCTGACGGCGATCGACAATGCGGTGACCCGCGGGGTCGAGATCGACCTCATCGTGTCGCATGTCGTCGACCAGCGCCTCGTCAGCCTGGCCCAGCGCTCCTATTACGACGAGCTTCTGGCGACGGGCGTGCGCCTCTACCGGTATCGCGATCACCTGCTGCACGCCAAGAACGTGACCATCGACGGCAAGATCGGTGTCGTCGGCTCCAGCAACACCGACGTGCGCTCTTTCATGCTCAACGCGGAGATCAGCCTGATCCTCCACGACGCGGATGCCAGCCGCCGCCTCGACGCCGCCCAGCGCCAGTACATCGGGCTCAGCGATCCGCTCACCCTGTCGGACTGGCGTGGGAGACCCCGCGGCACGCGTCTCTTCGAAAACATGGCACGGCTCGTGAGCCCGCTGCTCTGATCCGACACCGCTGCCAGCCCGGCCGCACGCGCTAGGCTCGGGCGTCGTCCGCGACGTCCTCCTCGGCGACGGCGTCTCCCCAGGGCGAGACGATCTCCGTCGCGCCCCAGTTGGTGGTGCCCTGCCGAGCGACGCCGGACGGACAGGCGAAGGCATAGGGAAAAACGGTCCTGGGTACGGTCTCGACCCGATGCGTCTCCCGCAGGGGCGCAAGGTCGGCAACCGACATCGCCTCGTCGGCGATCACCATGTCCCCGCCCGACACGTCGATGCGCGGTGCGTGGAAGGCGGCGTCGAGGCCGTCCCCCTCGGCCAGCATGTGGCGGGCGAGCTGGAACACGGCCGGCAGGATCTTGCGCCCGCCCGACGCGCCGAGGGCAAAGCGCATGTCGTCCCGTTCGCCGAGCACCGGACAGACGTTCATCAGGCAGCGCTTGCCGGCGGCCAGCGCGTTCGGCCCACCCGCTTCGGGATCGAACCACATGATGCCGTTGTTGAGGAGCAGCCCGGTCGAGGGCGAGACGACCCGCGCGCCAAAGACCGAGAGCAGCGTCTGGGTCATGGCGACCATGTTGCCGTGCCGGTCGACGATGGAGAAATGCGTCATCGAACCGGGCGCGGCCGGGCTGTCGTGATCGCCCATCCGCGCCAGGCGATCGGCATAGGCGCCGGTCAGCACCGTCGCGGTCGCCGCCAGCACCTCACCGCGGTCCCGCACCGGCCCGTCTGCCTCAAGCCGCACGAAGGCATTGGCGAAGGTTGGCCCCGCGGTCAGCTCCGGCGTGGCGTGCAGGCGTCCCCCGAGGGCGTCGAAGGACAGCGGTTCCTGGATTTCGGCGTGGTAGGCGGCGAGGTCGTCGAAGGCCAGCGAGCCGCCCTTGTCGGCGACGTCGCGGACCAGTTCGCGGGCGACGTCGCCCTCGAACATCTCGCGCGGCCCGTTCTGCGCGATCGCCTCCAGCGTGTCGGCCATCCGGCCCATGGACAGGCGAATGTCGGTGAGCGCGGTCCAGCCGCCGACGGGCGGCCAGACGCCGTCGTCCAGAAACAGCGCGGCGGCATCCGGGTCGCGGGCCAGCGACCGCGCGGCCGAGGCGATCATAAGCCCCGCATACCAGTCGACCTTCAATCCCTCCCGGGCCAGTGCCGCCGCCGGCCTTACGAGGTCGCCCCATGGCATGCGCCCCCAGCGCCCGTGGGCCATGCCGATGCCGTCGACGACACCCGGCACCGCGACCGCCGTCGCGCCCTCGATGTTCCGGTCCCCGACCACCCGCTTCCAGGGAAACAGGTCGCCCGCCCGCCCGTCGCCGGCCAGCGGAAACGCCCGCGGATCGAGGCCGGCCGGCGCGCGCATCCCGTAATAGACGGCATAGGGGCGCGTCTCGTCGGCCCGCCACACCATCATGGCGCCGCCACCGGCCGGGCCGCTCATCCACGGCTCCAAAACACCCATGCCGAAGGAAACGGCGGTCGCCGCGTCGAGCGCATCGCCGCCATCGGCGAGAACCTGCGCGCCCAGCTCCGCGACCCGGCGATGCTGTGCCGCGACGATGCCGGTCTGCGAGGCGCGCGCCGGCTTGCGGACGATCTGCGAGCGGGAGAAATTGTTCATGGCGTTCTCCGGAAGGCTGGCTGGGAAGGATCGGTTTGCGGTTGCTGCCGCGGTGACGATGCGGGGCGGGCCTGTCAGCCGACCCCGTTCGCGGCATCAAGAAGCGGGGGGATGATCTCGGCCTCCAGCCGCTCGCGGGTCCAGGCCGTGCCGCTGACCGAACAGTGGATCGCGCCGGCCGTGCTGTGGTCGCCGCCAACCGCCACCGCCACGCCGAGCTCGTTCATCTGCAATTCGTTCTCGGCGATCGAATAGCCGGTCTCCACGGCGCTCTCGACGAGCGCGCCGATCTCGCCCCGGTCCATCGTGGTCGCCGGCGTGAACCGGCGCATCGGCCATTCCTCGACGCAGGCACGCCGCGCCTCAGGCCCGCGTCGCGCCAGCAGCACGCGGCCACTCGACGTGTTGAGGGCCGGAACGCGGCGACCGATGATCGCCGCACTGAAGCTGGTGCGGGCGCTGGGCAGGCGCACGATATAGACGATGTCGGAGCCGTCCAGGCGCGAGAAGTTGATGGTTTCGCCCAGCTGCTGGTGCAGGTCGATCAGCTTCGGCATCGCCGTGTGCACCAGTTCCTGGGACCAGAAATAGGCGTTGGCGAGCTCGGTCATGCGGATCGACGGGCTGTAGCGCCGGGTCGTCGGGTCCTTGTCGAGATAGCCGAGGCGGGTGAAGGTGGTGACCAGACGCTGGACGCTGCTGCGATCGAGGCCGGTGGCATCGGCCAGTTCGGTCAGGCCCATCCGCGAACGCTCGGGAACGAAGGCCTCGAGCAGCTTCATCGCCTTTCCCAGCGAAGCCACAAAATGGCCGTCGCTCCGGACTTCCCTGTCTGCCTGCATGCTGCGCTGCACACTATTTGATCAATTCGGAGTGTTGACTGAATCGTAGCCGTGTTCCTACGATACCACAATCCGCAAACGGTTATCGCGATGCGATAATCCGTGCGGACGTCCCGGCCCCCGAGCCCTTATCTTCGGAGACGCATTGATGTCCTTCTTCTCTGCCGCTTCCACGTTCCGACCGACGCGCCTCTTGCGCTCGGCGTTGCTCGCTTCCGCTGTCGCCGTGACAGGGATGGCGGGCGGCCACGCCTCCGCCCAGGAAATCCGCGCCGTGATGCATTCGGGCATCCGCGTGCTGGACCCCGTGATCACCACCGCGCACATCACGCGCAATCACGGCTACATGATCTACGACACGCTGCTCGGCATGGACGAGAACCTCACGCCGCAGCCGCAGATGGCCAGCTGGGAGGTCTCGGACGACAAGCTGACCTACACCTTCACCCTGCGCGACGGCCTGACCTGGCATGACGACACGCCTGTCACGGCGGCCGACGTCGTCGCATCGCTGAAGCGCTGGGGCGAGCGCGACGGCGGCGCCCAGATGATGATGAAATACGTCGCGAGCCTGGAGGCCAAGGACGACAAGACCGCCGTCCTGACGCTGTCCGAGCCGTTCTCCTACGTGCTCGAACTGATCGCCAAGCCGTCCGGCCTGCCCTCCTTCATCATGCCAGAGCGCGTCGCCCAGACGCCGTCGGGCGAATCGATCACCGACTATACCGGCTCCGGCCCGTTCACCTTCGTCGAGGACGAGTTCGAGCCCGGCGTCAGGGCCGTCTACGAGAAGAACGCCGACTACGT
Organism: Aurantimonas sp. A2-1-M11; assembly: GCF_036549475.1. Taxonomy (NCBI): domain Bacteria; kingdom Pseudomonadati; phylum Pseudomonadota; class Alphaproteobacteria; order Hyphomicrobiales; family Aurantimonadaceae; genus Aurantimonas; species Aurantimonas sp. A2-1-M11. Next base: position 81,841 of record NZ_JAZHLI010000001.1, read on the forward strand.
GCCGCGCGACGAGCCGCCGAGCTGGACCGCCGGCGGCAAGGTGGTCAATGTCGACCGCGTGACCTGGGTGGTCATGCCGGACGCCCAGACCGCCGTGAACGCCATCAATGGCGGCGAGATCGACTATCTCGAGCAGACGCCGACCGACCTGCTGCCGCTGCTCCAGGGCAATCCCGACCTGACGGTCATGACCCTGGCCGATTTCGGCTACCAGACCATGGGCCGGCTCAACTGGCTATATCCGCCCTTCGACAAGGTGGAGATCCGCCGGGCCGCCATGGCCGCGCTCGGCCAGGAGCCGATCCTCGCCGCGCTGGTTGGCAATCCGGAATACCAGGATACCTGCGGGTCCATGTATGGCTGCAACACGCCGTTCGCGACCGAGGCGGGCGACGAGTTGATCATGAAGGGCCCGCAGCCCGAGGTCGCCAAGAAGATGCTGGACGAGGCCGGCTACGACGGCACGCCGGTCGTCCTGATGCAGCCGACCGACGTCGGCTCGGTCGGCCCGCAGCCCGTGGTCGCCGCCCAGCTCCTGCGGCAGGCCGGCTTCACCGTCGACATGCAGCCGATGGACTGGCAGACCCTCGTCACCCGCAGGGCGAGCCAGGCAGCGCCTGCGGACGGCGGCTGGAACATGTTCTTCACCAACTGGATCATCCCCGAGGTGTGGAGCCCGCTCAACAACCCGATGCTGAACGGCGGCGGCAAGGAGGCGGCGTGGTTCGGCTGGCCGGACGACCCGAAGCTGGAAGAGCTGCGCGTCGAGTTCGCCAAGGCCGGCGACGAGGCCGAGCGCAAGAAGGTGGCCGAGGAGATCCAGGCCCACGCCTATGACGTGGTCAACTACATTCCCGTCGGCGAGTACCGGATCCCCACGACGATCTCCAACACGCTGACCGACGTCATGAAGATGCCGGTTCCGGTGTTCTGGAACGTCAAGAAGACCGACTGACCATGCCCGTGACGCCGCGTCGCTGACGGCGCGGCGTCACCCGTTCCCTTCTGCAGCGCCCTGCGCCGCGAGGCCCGACACATGCTTGCCTACATCTTCCGCCGCGTCCTGGCCTCGGTTCCGGTCCTGATCGTCGTGGCGCTGTTCGTCTTCCTGCTGCTGCGCCTGACCCCGGGCGACCCGGCGGCGATCATCGCCGGCGACATGGCCACCCCGGAGCAGCTCGCGCAGATCCGCCAGAGCCTCGGGCTGAACGAGCCCCTGGTGACCCAGTTCATCACCTGGAGCGGACAGCTTCTCAGCGGCGATTTCGGCCGATCGCTGATCTCGCGCACCCCGGTCCTGACCCTGATCGGCCAGCGGCTGGAGCCCACCCTCAGCCTTGCCATCGTGACCATGGTGATCACCCTGATCCTGTCGATCCCGATGGGCGTGCTGGCCGCCTGGCGCCACGGCACGCTGACCGACAACGTGATCATGGCGATCTCGGTGCTCGGCTTCTCGATCCCGGTCTTCGTCACCGGCTACATCTTCATCCAGATCTTCGCGATCGATCTCGCCCTCCTGCCGGTCCAGGGCTTCCGGAGCGTGTCCGACGGCATCGGGCCGTTCCTGGCGCGCATCATCCTGCCGGCCTTCACGCTGGCCACCATCTACATCGCGCTCATCGCGCGCATGACCCGCGCCGCGATGCTCGACGTCCTCGACGAGGACTATGTCCGCACGGCGCGGGCCAAGGGCCTGTCCGAGCGGATCGTCCTCTTCCGCCACGCGCTGCGCAACGCCGCCGTCCCGATCCTCACGGTCGTCGGCACGGGCTTTGCGCTGATGATCTCCGGCGTCGTCGTCACCGAGAGCGTCTTCAACATTCCGGGTCTCGGGCGGTTGACCGTCGATGCCATTCTCGCCCGCGACTATCCGGTCATCCAGGCGCTGATCCTTCTGACCAGTGGCATCTACGTCGTGATCAATCTTCTGATCGACATCTCCTACGCGTTCATGGACCCGAGGATTCGATACTGATGGCCAGGAGAGACGCCCTGCCCCACGCAGCCGAGCCGGTGATCAAGCGCCGCTTCCTGCCCCGCATCGAATTGTCGGATCTGCGGTTCGCGCCGACGCTGGCGGCGATCTGCCTGGCGGTGATCGTCATCTGCGCGCTGTTCGCGCCGCTCATCGCGCCCTTCGACCCGATCGCGATGAACCCGATGGAGCGCCTGGCTACGGCCAGCACCACCCATCCCTTTGGGACCGACGCCTATGGCCGCGACGTCTTCTCGCGCACCCTCTACGGCGCCCGCATCTCGCTGATCGTCGGCGTTGGCGCTGCCCTGGTGGCGGTGCTGATCGGCCTGCCGCTCGGCCTCGTCTCCGGCTTCTTCCGCTGGCTCGACGCCATCCTGATGCGGATCATGGACGGGCTGATGGCGATCCCAAGCGTGCTCCTGGCCATCGCCATCGTCTCGCTGGCCGGTTCCAGCCTGTGGACCGTGCTCATCGCCATCACCATCCCGGAGATTCCGCGGGTGGTCCGGCTGGTGCGCTCCGTCGTGCTGTCGGCGCGCGAGGAACCCTATGTCGAGGCCGCCATCGCCGTCGGCTCCAGCCTGCCGAAGATCATGTGGCGGCATCTGACGCCCAACACCATCGCGCCGCTGATCGTGCAGGGCACCTATGTCTGCGCCTCGGCCATCCTGACCGAGGCAATCCTGTCCTTCCTCGGCGCCGGCATCGGCACGGAGACGCCGTCCTGGGGAAACATCATGTCGGAGGGCCGGCTCTACTTCCAGCTCAAGCCCTCCCTGATCTTCTGGCCGGGACTGTTCCTGTCGCTCGCCATCCTCTCGATCAACATCCTCGGCGACACCGCCCGCGACGTCATGGACCCGCGCCTCGGCAAGAAGAGGGAGGCCTGATGAACGACCATCGCGAACAGGGCACGGCGGCCGCCGCGACCAATGGCGATATCCTCGTGGTCGAGGACCTCGTCGTCGAGACGAAGGGCCGGAACCCCGCGACGATCCTCGACCGTATCTCGCTGCGGGTCGGCCCCGGCGAGACCGTCTGCCTCGTCGGCGAAAGCGGCTCGGGCAAGTCGGTGACGTCGCTCGCCACGATGGGCCTCTTGCCGAAGGGCGCGCTCGCCGCCCGCTCCGGCCGCATCCTCGTCGAGGACGAGGACATCCTGACCGCCAGCGCGTCGCGGCTGCGCCAGTTGCGCGCCACCCGCATGTCGATGATCTTCCAGGAGCCGATGACGGCGCTGAACCCGGTGATGACGGTCGAGAGCCAGCTGGAGGAGGTGCTGAGTGCCCATGCCAGCATGAGCGCCGCCGAACGCCGCACGCGCATCCGCGACATCCTCTCGCTGGTGCGTCTGCCGGACGTCGACCGGATGTGCCGTTCCTATCCGCACCAGCTCTCCGGCGGCCAGCGCCAGCGCGTGATGATCGCCATGGCGCTCGTGCTGGAACCCAAGCTGCTGATCGCCGACGAGCCGACGACCGCGCTCGACGTCACCACCCAGAAGCAGATCCTGAAGCTGATCCGCGAGATCCAGGAGCGCCTCGGCACTTCGGTCCTCTTCATCACCCACGACATGGGCGTCGTCGCCGACATCGCCGACCGCGTCTACGTGATGCGCGCCGGCGAGATCGTCGAATCCGGGCCGATCCGGTCCATCCTCACCGCGCCGACGCGGCCCTACACCCGCGACCTCCTGACCGCTGTGCCGGCCCTGCGGCCGCGCGACGCGCGTCCCGCAGGCTCCCGCGAGATCGTCCTCGAGACCACCGAACTCGGCATGACCTACAGCCAGGGTTCGCTGTTCAGGAAGCGGGAGGGCACCGTCGCGGCAAAGAACGTCAACCTCGTTCTCGGGCGCGGCCGCACCCTCGGCATCGTGGGCGAGAGCGGCTCCGGCAAGTCCACCGTCGCGCGCTGCGTGATGCGGCTGATCGAGCCGACCGCCGGCAGCATCCGCCTGCGCGGCTCAGACATATCGGGCCTGTCGCGCCGGGCCCTGCGGCCCTGGCGCAAGCGCATCCAGATGATCTTCCAGGATCCCAACCGCTCGCTCAACCCGCGCCTGACGGTCGGCGACAGCATCACCGAGGGGCCGATCAATTACGGCACCCCGCCCCGCAAGGCCCGCGAGCAGGCCCAGACGCTGCTGGAACTCGTCGGGCTTCCCAAGGACGCCATCGACCGGCATCCGCACCAGTTCTCGGGCGGCCAGCGCCAGCGCATCGCCATCGCCCGCGCCCTCGCCATGGAGCCGGACGTCCTCGTCGCCGACGAGGCGGTCTCGGCCCTCGACGTCTCCGTGCAGGCGCAGGTCCTCGACCTTCTCGACGACATCCAGGCACGGCTCGGCGTCGCCCTCCTGTTCATCACCCACGATCTGCGGGTCGCCGCGCAGATCTGCGACGAGGTCGTGGTGATGCAGAACGGGCGGGTGGTCGAATACGGCCCGACCGCCGAGGTGCTGGGCAATCCGCGCGAGACCTATACGCGCGAGCTGATCGACGCGGCCCCGGGACGCTACTGGGACTTTCCGAACTTTCGTCCCCTGCCCGGCGCGGCAGGCTTCAGGGATACGACCGTGCCGGCATGACAGACCACGCGAACGCAGCGCCCGCCCCGCGCATCGCGGTGGGCGGCTTCATGCACGAGACCAACACCTTCGCGCCCACGAAGGCCGACTACGCCGCCTTCGAGCATGGCGGCGGCTGGCCGGCCCTCGCCGAGGGGCCGGCGATGATCACCGCCACGCGCAACGTCAACATGGGCATCTGCGGCTTCGTGGCGGAGGCCGAGCGGCGCGGTTGGCAGCTCGTGCCGACCCTGTGGTGCGCGGCGGTCCCCTCGGCCCATGTCACCGAGGACGCCTTCGAGGCGATCGCCGGACGGATTGTCGATGCCATCGCGGCGGTGCTTCCGGTCGACGCGGTCTATCTCGACCTGCACGGCGCCATGGTCTGCGATCATCTCGACGATGGCGAGGGCGAGATCCTGGCGCGGGTGCGCCGGGTCATCGGCCCCGGCGTGCCGCTGGTCGCCAGTCTCGACCTGCATGGCAACGTGACGGCGCAGATGGTGGCCGAGAGCGACGTGCTGGTCGCCTATCGCACCTATCCCCATGTCGACATGGCCGAGACCGGGCGCCGTACCGCCGAGCAGCTGGCGCCCCTGCTCGCCGGCGAGCGCCACGCCAAGGCATTCCGGCAGATCCCCTTCCTCATCCCGATCGCATGGCAGTCGACGACGATGGAGCCGAACGCCGCGATCTACGGCGGCCTGCCGAAGCTGGAAACCGGCGCGGTGGCCAGCGTGTCCTATCTCTGCGGCTTTCCGGCCGCCGACATCCCCGATTGCGGGCCGTCCGTCCTCGCCTATGGAAGCGACCAGGCGGCCGTCGACGCGGCGGCGAATGCCATCGCTGCCAGGGTCGTGGCGGCGCGCACCGCCTATGCCGGCAAGGCCTTTGCGCCGCTGGACGGCGTGCGCGAGGCCATGCGGATCGCCGCCGGCGCCTCGCGCCCCGTCGTCATCGCCGACACCCAGGACAATCCCGGCGCCGGCGGCGATTCCAATACCACCGGCATGCTGAAGGCGCTCGTCGCGGCCGATGCGAAGCGCGCCGCGATCGGCGTGATGTTCGACCCGCAGGCAGCGGCCGCCGCCCATGCGGCCGGGGTCGGCGCATCGGTCGAGATCACGCTGGGCGGCGCAGCCGGCGTGGCGGGCGACACGCCGTTCACCGGTGTCTTCCAGGTCACGGCCCTGTCCGACGGCGACGTCGTCGCGTCGGGGGCCTTCTACGGCGGCGCGCGCATGCGGCTCGGCCCGTCCGCCTGCCTGGCGATCGGCGGCGTGCGCGTCGTCGTCGCCTCGGCCAAGGCGCAGATGGCCGACCGCGAGATGTATCGCTTCGTCGGCATCGAACCGGAAGGCGAGGCCATTCTCGTCAACAAGAGCTCGGTGCATTTTCGCGCCGATTTCGCCCCCGTCGCCGAGACGATCCTGACCTGCACGGCGCCGGGCCCGATGCCGCTGTCGCCGGCCGACCTGCCCTTCCGCCGGCTTCGGCCGGGCATCGACCTGTCGCCCGCGGGGCCGGCCTTCGATCCCCCGCCTTCCTGAGCCGCCATGAATGAATGTGGCCGCGTTGCCGCGGCCGAGACAACGAGGAGCCCGACCATGACCATCATTCCCGAGATCAAGAGCTTCGCCGAAGAGCTGACGGCGATCCGACACGATCTGCACGCCCATCCGGAGATCGGCTTCGAGGAAAAGCGCACCGCCTCCGTCGTCGCCGAGGCGCTGAGGAGCTACGGCGTCGACGAGGTTCATGAGGGCATCGGCGGGACCGGCGTCGTCGGCATCCTGCGCGGCACCGGAGGCGAAGGCCGCACCATCGGGCTGAGGGCCGACATGGACGCCCTGCCGATGGAGGAGTTCACCAACCTGCCCTACCGCTCGACCAATCCGGGACGCTTCCATGGCTGCGGCCATGACGGACACACGACCATGCTGCTCGGCGCGGCCCGCTATCTGGCCGCCCATCGCGGCTTCAAGGGCACCGCCATGTTCGTCTTCCAGCCCGCCGAGGAGGGTCTGGGCGGGGCCCGCGCGATGATCGCCGACCGCCTGTTCGAGCGCTTTCCCTGCGACGAGATCTACGGACTCCACAACATGCCCGACCTGGAGCTCGGCGAGGTCGCCGTGTTTCCCGGCAAGGCCATGGCCGGGGCGAAGTTCTTCGACATCAAGATCAAGGCGCGCGGCAGCCATGCCGCCATGCCGCACAATTCCAAGGACCCGATCGTCATCGCCATGGCGCTCGGCCAGAGCCTGCAATCGATCGTCAGCCGCAACGTCAACCCGTTGCAGCCGGCGGTCCTGTCGATCACCAAGTTCGCCGCCGGTTCGGCCTACAACGTGATCCCCGAAGAGGCCGAACTTGCCGGCACGATCCGCTATTTCCACGACGATGTCGCCGCGCTCGTCGCCACCCGCATCCGCGAGATCGCGGCCGGTCTGGCGACCAGCTACGACTGCGAGATCGCGGTCGACATCCGCGACGTCTTCTCGGTGCTGGAGAACCACGAAGCCGAGACCGAGGCGCTGCGCGAGGCGGCCGTCGAGATCGTCGGCGCGGACCAGGTCTACACCGATCCCCGGCCCACCATGGGCAGCGAGGATTTCGCCGACATGCTGCAGGCCGTGCCCGGTTCCTATTGCTGGGTCGGCCATGGCGGCACGATGCCCCTGCACAATCCCGGCTTCGTCCTCGACGACGCGGTCCTGCCGATCGGCTCCAGCCTTCTGGCCCGCATCGTCGAGAAGCGGCTTGCGGCCTGACCGGCCCTCGAAAGTTTTCAGGAAAGCGAGAGTGACGATGGACGTGACCAAGATCCCGCTGGATGCGGAAACGATGCTGACCGGGCTGAAGCGCTGGGTCGAATGCGAGAGCCCGACCTACGACAAGCCGTCCGTCGACCGGATGATGGCACTGGCGGCCGAGGACATGCAGGCCATGGGGTTCGAGGTCGAGACCATTCCCGGCCCCGAGGGCCTGGGCAATTGCGTCCGCGCCGCCTTCCCGCACCCCAAGGCGGGCGAACCGGGCATCCTGATCATCGGCCATCTCGATACGGTGCATCCCCTCGGCACGCTCGAGAAGCTGCCCTTCCGCCGCGAGGGAGACCTGTGCTGGGGCCCGGGCATCTGCGACATGAAGGGTGGCAATTACGCTGCGATCAGCGCGATCAAGGCGCTCGCCGACATGGGCGTCGAGACGCCGCTGCCCGTCCACGTGCTGCTGACCTCGGACGAGGAGATCGGCACGCCCGGCACGCGCTCGCTGATCGAGGCCGAGGCGGCCAAGCACCGCTACATCCTGGTGCCCGAGCCCGCCTGGGCCCGCAACACGGTGGTCACCGGCCGCTATGCCATCGCCCGCTATCACCTGACCGCCATGGGCCGGCCGAGCCATGCCGGCGCGGCGCTGAAGGCCGGCCAGTCGGCGGTGAAGATGATGGCGCGGCAGCTCATCGCCATCGAGGACATGACCGACGAGGACTGCACCTTCTCTGTTTCCGTCATGCATGGCGGCCAGTGGGTGAACTGCGTGCCCACGATCGCGCGGGCCGAATGCCTGTCCATGGCCAAGCGCCAGGAGGACCTCGACCGGGGTGCCGAGAACATCCTCGCCTTCGACAAGCGCGAAGCGGACGGCACGGGGTTCTTCGTGGAGAAGAGCGTCGTGCGCCCGGTCTGGGAAGCCAGCGAGGGCACGATGGAGCTCTATCGGCGCGTTCGGCGGATCGGCAACGAGCTGGGCTTCGATCTCGCCCATGCCAGCGAGGGCGGCGGCTCGGACGGCAATTTCACCGGCGCCATGGGTCTCCCAACACTGGACGGCCTCGGGGTGGTCGGAAAGGACGTCCATACGCTGAACGAGCATATCGAGGTGTCCAGCCTTGCCTCGCGTGGCCGGCTGATCGCCGGGCTCCTGGCAGAACTCGGCGCATGATGCGGCACCGGGCCGGAACGCCGCGCCCGTGACGGCTGGCCGGCCGCCGCGGGACGGCGAGACGCTGACGTCCTTCGACCGGCCCGGCCATCTGCGGGCGCCGGACAGCGTCCCGGGGATCTGCGCCATGAGCGCGATGGCGCTCGTCGCGGCGATGCGGGCAAGGCGGCTGTCTGTAGCCGAGGTCGTCACCGCGTTCCTCGACCGGATCGATGCCCTCAACCCGCGCTACAACGCCATTGTCTCCCGGCGCTCCCGGGAGGCGGTCCTCGCCGACGCCGCGGCCGCGGACCGGGCGCTGGCGAGCGGCGCCGAGACCGGCCCGCTGCACGGCCTGCCGATTGCGATCAAGGATCTCTCGCCGACCCGCGGGCTGACGACGACCTTCGGCTCGCCGATCTATCGCGACCATGTGCCCGATCTGGATGGTCTTTCCACCGCGCGCATCCGCGCGGCCGGCGCGATCATCGTGGGCAAGACCAACACGCCGGAATTCGGGCTCGGCTCCCACACCTTCAACGAGGTCTTCGGCGCCACCGGCAACGCCTTCGCGCCCGACCACAGCGCCGGCGGGTCGAGCGGCGGCGCGGCCGTCGCCCTCGCCACCCGCATGCTGCCGCTGGCCGACGGCTCGGACATGGGCGGCTCGCTGCGCAACCCGGCCGCCTTCAACAACGTCTACGGCCTGCGTCCCTCCTTCGGCCGGGTGCCGAGCCTGCCGTCGGGCAACGTCTTCGAGGCCGCGCTGGCCACCGACGGGCCGATGGCGCGCACCGCCGACGATTTGGCGCTGCTTCTGGGCGTACAGGCAGGCGACGATCCGCGGCAGCCGCTGTCGGCGGGGCTCGCCGATTTGGGAACGCCGGGGATCGCGGACGGTGTGCCGATCCGGATCGGCTGGCTCGCCGATTTCGGCGGCCATCTCGCGACGGAGGCGGGCATCCTGGAGACCGGGCGGGACGCGCTGGGACGCATTCCCGGTGCGGAAACGGAAGCGGCCGATCTCGGCTTCGACGCCGAGCAGCTCTGGCAGAGCTTCGTCATCCAGCGCCATGTGGCGGTCGCCGCCCGCTACGGCCCGCTCCACGACGACGCTGCGACACGCACACTCCTGAAGCCGGAAATGGCCTGGGAGATCGAGCACGGGCAGCGGCTGTCGGCCCTCGCCTTCCAGGAGGCCTGCGAAGTGCGGACCGCATGGCATCTGCGTCTTCTCGAACTCTTCGCGCGGTTCGACTTCCTCGCCCTGCCGGCTGCGCAGGTCTGGCCGTTCCCCGTCGGCGAGCGATGGCCCAAGGCCATCGACGGCCGGCCGATGGACAGCTACCACCGCTGGATGGAATGCGTCGCTCCGGCCACCCTGTCCGGCTGCCCCGTTCTCGCTCTGCCCGCGGGTTTCCGGGATGGGCTGTCGACGGGCGTCCAGATCATCGCGCCGCTCGGCCGCGAAGCCGATCTCCTGGGGCTGGCCCGCAGGGTCGAACGCCAGGGCTGATGGCGGCGCGGCCTGCAACGCCGGACGATGTCCGCGATCGACCGCGGCCGCTGGACCGGAGGTACAGTTGACCTGAACCGAGCTGTGGAGGACCCTCCCCGTGGCGCCACCGTCTGCAGTCGCAACGGATCGCCATGAGGAGACGACGCATGACAGTCTCTCTTTTCCGACAGTTCGTGGCGGCGTGCGTCCTTGTCCTGGCGATCTGCGGGTCGGCTCGCGCCCAGCAGGACGGTACCTGCACTTCCGTCACCCTGCGCGATCCGCCACGCACGGCCATCCGCTGCCCCGGTGGGCTGATCATCGAAGCCGAGGCCGCCGCCCGACTGCAGATCCTCGCCCCCGCATCGGGCGGGCCGCCCCATGCCATCCGGCTTGACGGCAATGCGGTGCTCATCGAGCTGACGACCGCGCGGCCCTTCCAGATCATGACGCCGCATGCGATCGCATCGGTGCGCGGCACCGTCTATGCGGTCGACGTCGCGGCCGGCACCACTGCCGTCTTCGTCGCCGAAGGGCAGGTGCAGGTCGGCCGGCGATCGGGCCCCGACGCTGTCGTTCTCGGGCCGGGCGAAGGCGTCGATGTCAGCCCCGGCGAAGCCCTGACGGTCAGGCTCTGGCCGCAGGAGCGTGTGGCCCGGCTGTTCTCGCGCTTCGGACGCTAGACCCTTGCGGCGCCTGTCACGGGTTCCGCTACCGGCCATCGCCCTTGCCTGCCTTGCCGCCATCGCCTGGGCCGGATGGTTCGGCATGATGCATATCGGGGGACAGCGCAGCGTCGTCGATCGTCTTGAGGCGCCGCTCACCGATCTTCGGCTTCTCATCGCCGGCCGACGCGACGCGCCCGACGAGGTCGTGATCGTCGCCATCGACGATGCGACGGTCGCCGCCGAGGGCGGCTACCCTCTCGACCGGCGGCGCCTTGCTCGTCTGGCGCAACAGCTCGGTGCGGCGGGCGCAAGCACGCTGGCGGTCGACATTCTTCTCGTCGATCCGACGGAGACCGAGGCTGACACGGCGCTGGTCGAGGCGCTGGCCAGCCTTCCCAGCGTCATCGCCGCCGCGGGCCGGTTCCGGCAGGACAGCCTGCAGGCGGTCGCCGCGCCCACGTCCGACGACGAGCTGTGGCCCTTGCCGCAATTCGAGCAGGCGGCCGCGATCGGCCTTGCCAATGTCGCGACCGATGCAGGCGGAACGCCGCGTCACCTGCCGCTGCTGTTCCACTCGCAACGCGGCCTTCTCCAGGGCTTCCCCCTGCGCGCAGCCAGCCTTCACCGGCGTGCCGACCCGGTGCTGACAGCCGACAGCGTCACCCTCGGCGGCAACCCGGTCTCGCTCGACGCGCGCTGGCACCTTCCGCTGCGCTTCTACGGCCCGGCCCGGTCGATCCGGACGGTCAGCGCCCAAGAGGTCCTGTCGGGTCGCGGGCCGTCCCTGTCCGGCAGCATCGTCGTGCTCGGGGTCACCGCGACCGGCGTCGGCGACACCTTCCCCACCCCCTTCGATCCGGTTACGCCGGGCGTCGAGGTCCAGGCGACCGGCATCGCGCAACTGCTCGACGGCCGGAGCCTCGCCCGCACCGCGACGATCCGCCGGGTCGATGCATCCCTGTCCCTGCTGCTGGCCCTCGGCGGCGTGCTGCTGGTCCTGCTGGTGCCGCTGACCGGAAGCCTGCCCATCATCGGGCTGGTCCTCGTGGCTGTCCTGGGGGGAACCGTCATGCTGTTCGCGGGCGACATCTGGATGAGCGCCGCCCTGCCCCTGGTCGCCGCGGCGCCGCCGATCGCGTTAGCAGGCTTCGCGCGCCAGGTGCACGAGCGCCGCCAGGCGCGAACGGTCCTCACCGCGGAGACCGCGCTGCGCCGCTTCCAGCCCGCGCTGCTCGCCGAGCGCATCGCGACGGACCCGAACTATCTGAAGCAGCCGGTCGAACAATGGGCGGCCGTCCTGTTTCTCGACCTTTCCGGCTTCACCCGACACAGCGAGGCGCTCGGTCCCGCCCGCACACAGAGCTTCCTCAAGGCCTTCCACACACTCGTGGTCGACACGGTCGCCGACCATCAGGGCGTGGTGATGAACTTCATGGGCGACGGCGCCATGATCGTCTTCGGGATCGTCGAGCAGGCCGGCAATGCGGCGGGACGTGCCTTCGCGGCGGGACTGGCGTTGGCCGGCCGCACGCACAGCTGGATCGAAACGCAGCAGCCGGAGCCAGGCGACCTAGGCCTGCGGCTCGGCCTGCACGCCGGCCCGGTCGTCCTCGCCCGCCTCGGCCATGACGCCCACCAGCAGATCAGCGTCAGCGGCGACACGGTCAATCTGGCGAGCCGGCTGATGGAGGTCGCCAAGGCCGAAGGCGCGGTGTTTGCCGTCTCGACCGCGTCGATCGCGGCGATGGCACAGGATGGACAGTCCCCCGCCAAGCCCGACGCGGTGCATCTGGCCACCATTCGCGGCCGCAGCGCGGCCATCGAGGTCGCCCTCTGGCGGCACCTCCCAGGCGAGACGGCCGGCCGCACGGGCGATTGAGGCGGCAACGAGAGCCCGCAGCGCCGGATCCTGTCCGCCTGTTGACCGGCCCCCGACCGGTTCGGCTCCGCCGCCCCATGGACAAGACCGCATGGCGCCTCTTGCCGAGACCTCCAGCAGGCCGCTGCGCTTTGCAACCAGTTCGGGTGAGCGGTTAGCCGAGTACCAATCTTCATTGCAACAATCGCGGTCGCCACTCCCTTGTAGCGTCTAGACAACGACAGCGCGTTGATCCTCTCCGCCATCGCCTCTGCTTGCCAGGCGAGCAGTTGAGACGCGGCCGTTACCCAGGGAGACATTCATGGTCACGACAGTTGGACACGAAGGCGACATCAAGTCCCTCGTGCGGGATCTCATCCTGCTCGAAAACGACGCCATAGCAGCCTATGAAACCGCCATCGACAAGCTTTCGGACAAGAGCCTCGCGACACAGGTCGCAGCATTCCGCAAGGATCACCTGCATCATCTCGACGTGCTCCGGGAGATGGCCCGCGAGTTGGCGTTCGATCCGCCCCAGTCCGGCGACATCAAGGAATTCCTGACGACGGGCAAGGTGGCCCTGGCCAGCCTGGCCGGCGACAGCGCCATCCTGAAGGCGATGAAATCCAACGAGAACGACACCGTCACCGCTTACCGGCGCGCGGCCGAGCATGGCGAGGCGGTCGAGAAGTCGAAGGTCTTCTTCGCCCATGCGCTGGCCGACGAAGAGCGGCATCGTGCGTGGATGGAAACCACGGCAGCCAACCTTTGACGGCCTTGCCGGCCGTTCCGGCAACCCGCCTCCCCACGAACATCTCACAGTAAAACCCGAAGGGACTCCCCATGTTTCACCATTCATCCAAGCTCCAATACACCGTCCGCGTCGACAAGCCGGATCCGCAGTTCGCCAAGCTCCTGCAGCAGGCGATCGGCGGTGTCGAGGGCGAGATTCGCGTCGCGATGCAGTATTTCTTCCAGGCCATGGGCGCACGCGGCGACGACCGCATCCGCAACCTGCTGATGTCGACCGCGACGGAAGAGCTGTCACACATCGAGTTCCTCGGTCACGCCGTCGCTCTGAACCTCGAGGGTGCCCCGGTTACCGCAAAGGAAGAGGCCGCCAAGGACCCGGTCGTGCACGCCATTCTCGGCGGCGCCAATCCGCGGCACCTGCTGTCCTCGGGCCTTTCGGCAATGCCGGTGAATGCCAACGGCGTGCCATTCGACATGAGCCACGTTTATGCGACCGGCAATGTCGCCGCCGACATGCTGGCCAATGTGACGGCCGAAGCCGGTGGCCGTGTCCTGGCATCGCGCCTCTACAACTGGACCGAGGACGCCGGCATGAAGGACATGCTGTCCTTCCTGATCGCCCGGGACACGATGCATCAGCAGCAGTGGCTGGCCGTGCTGGAAGAGATGGGCGGCCTGAACGCGGCCCTGCCAGTGCCGAACTCGACGCCCGAGGCCCACGAAGCCACCGAGCACTCCTACTATTACCTGAACACGCATCTGGACGAGGAAGCCCCGAAGGGTCGCTGGGCGTCCGGTCCGTCCCTCGACGGACGCGGCGAGTTCACCGTCAAGCAGCAGCCGGAGCCCCTCGGCCAGAAGCCGACGCTCGGCAAGGCCAAGCCCAATTCCGGCGTGCAGACGGAACAGATCTGACGACAGGTCCATGGCGGGCGAGGCAAAGCCTCGCCCGCCCCCACAGTCACGCGATTCGCGTGCCTGGGCCGAAGGTTAGCCCGTACCGGGCGATGATTTCGCACATCCGGCCAGCAACGTAGGCGCCTAAGCGTTCTTTGCGGAACAACCGGCTTCCTCATCGCCTTCCTCCGTCAGTTCCGGGCTGCCGCCACATCACAGCCGACGAACAAAATCGTCTGCAACTTCAGGCCAGTCCAACATCGACGAGTTCCGTTCAGTCGCATTCCAGCGCTGAAACATTTCCCCATCGAGAAGGCAGTCCCATGAACAGCATCATCTACATCATCGGACTGATCGTCGTGATTCTCCTCATCCTGTCTTTCCTTGGTCTCAGCTGAGAGGTTTGAACCCATGACATCCGATACGTCCCCACCCAAAACACCGCAGTCCGATCAGGCCAAGGCAGATCTCGACCGATCCAGGGACCGCATCCGCCAGGAAACCGAATCGGCAAAGGCCGAGGCTGGAAAAGCCACCGACAATCTTCGTGACGCAGCCTCCGATCTGTCCGGCAAGGCCCGGCAGAGGGCCCAGGAAGAAGGCGAGCGCGGCAAGGAAACCGTCGCAAGCGGTCTCGATGACTTCGCCGCCGCGGTTCGCAAGGCGTCCGACGAGTTGGGCACCCGCGATCAGTCGATGGCGTCCAGCCTCGTTCGCGAAGTCGCCGGCGGCCTGGAGCAGGCCTCCAAGACGATCCACGGCAAGGATGTCGGCGAACTGACACGGTCCGTCGCCCGCTTTGCCCGCGAACGGCCGGCGACGTTCCTCGCCGGTGCCGCGCTTGCCGGCCTGGCGCTGGGTCGTTTCGCCCGCTCCTCGAGCGAGCACGAGACGGACGATTACGCGCCCCGGAGCAATGACGGCCCGTCCCGCCCCACCGGCGGTCCGGTTCCGGCAGGCTACCGTGCGTCCTATTCGGATCAGCCGCGGCCGACGGAAGGCGCTTTCCCGCGCGACGGCGATCCCGTCACGGGGACCACGCGCGGTCCGGTGAATCCCGCAAGACCCGCGCCGTCTCCGGTTTCGCCCGCGTCCACGACAACCACATTGCCGGGAGACAGAAAATGAGCGTCGAGCCAAGAGATACCCACACGGGCGAGCCCCGCACGCCGTCCGAACCACGGTCGCTGCCGGATCTGGTCGTTCACGCCCTGCGTGAGACCAGCGAACTCGTCCAGACCGAGACCCGCCTCATCCGGTCCGAACTGTCCGACAAGGTCACGCAGATCGAGACCGCCGGCGGATCGATCGCCGCGGGCGCGATCTTGCTTCTCGTCGCGCTGATCACCCTGACCGGGGCGCTCGTCACGGCCGTGGCGCAGATCGGCGACCCCGACATCGGCCCGGGTTGGGCAGCGCTCATCGTCGGCGTCATCATCGCCGCCATCGGTGCCGCGCTCCTGATGAAGGGCCGCAAGGACTTGGCGCCCGGCAGCCTCGCGCCGACGCGCAGTACCAACCAGCTGAGCAAGGATGCCCGGCTCGCAAAGGAGCAGACCCGATGAGCAGCGATACCGACCGGTTGGAGAAAGAGGCCGAAGCGCATCGCTCCAATCTCGATTCCACCTTCGACGCCATCCGCGGACGGCTCTCTGTGGGCCAGATGGTGGACGAATTCTCCGGCTACCTCAAGGAAGGCCAGGGCGCCGACACGGTGAAGAACCTCGGACGACAGGTTCGGGACAATCCCCTTGCGCTGGGACTGGTCGGCGCCGGCTTTGCCTGGTTGCTGATGGGCGACGGCGCCCGGGCCCGGGGCCACGCGGTGTCCGACCGCTTCAATGACTGGCGCGACGACCGGGAGTATGACCGGTTCGAAGAGGCCTTCCCGCCCGGGACGGAGCGTCCTGCGCCGCAGTCCGGCGTCAGCACGTCGGGCGTCGGTTCGTCCGGCGGCGGTTCGTCAGGCGGCGAAGGCATTGGCGCCAAGGTCTCCAACACCGCGGGCTCGGTCCGCGATGCGGGATCGAGCGCCGGCTCGAAGGCGGCCAGCGGCCTGCGCGGCGCCGGCCAGTCGGTTCGCGATACGTCCCGTTCCGCCGCCGACGCCTCGCGCCGCGGCATGCATGACGCGGGTGACGCCGTCTCGTCTGCCGCGGACGGTGCCATGCGCGCCGGCCGGCAGGCCTACCGGAGCGGCGCGCGCGCCCAGCGCAACATCGCCGACATGATCCATGAGGAGCCGCTGGTCTTCGGCGCCATCGCCCTGGCGGTCGGCGCTGCTGTCGGCGCCATGCTGCCGTCGACGCGGCGCGAGGACGAGTGGATGGGCGAAGCGCGGGACGAGGTCAAGGACGCAGCCTACGACCGGGCCCGTGAGGCTGCCCACAGTGCCGAGGATGTCGCCGTCAAGGCCTATGACGCTGCCAGCAAGGAGGCGGAGGAAAAGGGCCTGAAGCCGAGTTCCTCCAAGGACACCTCCGAGACTCTGGCCGAGAAGGTCGCCGACGTCACCCGGACGGCCGGCGAGACGGCCAGGACCGAGGCGGGCAAGAAGGGCTACTAGGCCGCGCAACCCTTGCTTGAGAGACTTGGCAGACCCCGCGAGCCGTTCATCGGTTCGCGGGGTTTTGTATCGCATGCGGTCGCGCACCCATCCCCAGACCGCTCGCTTGCAGCTCTCGAATAAATCCGCTCCGCACCTGACCTTTCCTGCGGATTGCCCGATCGCCAGTGTCCTTGCGGCGGTCCGCCTGCCTGTCAGAGGCTCGCCAGAAATGCCGCTGCGCTGTCCGCGATCCGCTGCTGCTCGTCGTCCGCGAACTTGTCGTAGGTGCGGACCATCTGCGCCATGCGGGGATTGTGACAGATCTTGTCGCGGTGCCTGGCAATGAAGTCCCAGTAGAGCGCGTTGAACGGACAGGCATCGGGGCCCGTGCGCTGCTTCACGTCATAGCGGCAATGCCCGCAGTAATCCGACATGCGATTGATGTAGGCGCCGCTCGCCGCATAGGGCTTGGAGGCGAGCAGGCCTCCATCGGCGAACTGGCTCATGCCCACCGTGTTGGGCAGTTCCACCCATTCATAGGCGTCGGCATAGACGCACAGATACCATTCGTGCAGTTCGTACGGATCGACCCCGGCCAGCATCGCGAAATTGCCGGTGATCATCAGGCGCTGGATGTGGTGGGCATAGGCCAACTCCTTGGTCTGCGTGACCGCTGCCCTGACGCAGGCCATGTCGGTCTCAGCCGTCCAGTAGAAATCCGGCAGCGGACGCGTGTGGCCGAAATGGTTGCTGCGCTCGTAGCCCGGCATCTTCAGCCAGTAGATCCCACGGACATATTCGCGCCAGCCGATGATCTGGCGGATGAAGCCCTCCGCCGCGTTCAGCGGCACGGTGCCGGAGCGGTAGGCATCCTCCACCTGCCGGCAGACGCGCAGCGGGTCGAGCAGCCCGCAATTCAGATATTGCGCGATGACGGCATGATACAGGAACGGCTGCCCGGTCAGCATCGCGTCCTGAAAGTCACCGAAATTCGGCAGGGCGTCTTGTAGGAAAGCGTCGAAGGCCGTCTGGGCATCGTTCCGCGTGACGGCGAAGCGGAAGGGCTCCAGATCGCCGAAATGGTTGCCGAAGCGCGCCGCCACCAGCGCCAGCACGTCCTGGCTGATGGCATCGGGTTCACAGGTCTTCGGCTGCGGCATGAAGAGATCGACGTCGGCCGGCTTGCGGTTTTCGGCATCGTAGTTCCATTTGCCGCCGACCGGTTTGTCGCCCTCCATCAGCAGCCCGGTCTTGCGGCGCATGTCGCGGTAGAAATATTCCATGCGCAGCTGCTTGCGGCCCGAAGCCCATTCCCGGAACTCCGCCGGTGAGGAAAGGAACCGGTCGTCCGGCAAAATCTCGACGGGGACTGCGAACCGCGTGCGCCAGCCCTCCAGCATCTGCGACACCCGCCACTCGCCCGCCTCGGTGACGAGGATGCGCTCCGGCCGGAGCTCGGCCTCGGCCTGCGCGACCTGCTCGGTGAAACTCCCCCGATTGCCAGGCGCATCGAGGGTCACGTAGTCGACCGTCCAGCCGGCGCGGCGCAGTTCGTCGGCAAAGTGGCGCATGGCCGAGAACAGGAAGGCGATCTTTTTCTTGTGGTGGCGCACATAGGTCGCCTCGTCGTGCAGCTCGGCCATGAGCACACGGTCCTGCGAGGGGTCGCCGGCGGCCAGGCTGGTCAGATTCGGCGTCAGCTGGTCGCCGAGCACCAGGATGAGGTTGCGGATTCCGGCCATCAGCAGGACCTCGAAAAGACGCAGATCCCGGCGAGGCTGCCGCGGGACGGGCCGCGTTCCAACAGGTGACCGGCAGTCATGACAAGCCTTCCTCCCGCAACAGGTCCGGGATCCGTTTCCTGAAAGCGAAGAAGCCCTTCTGCGCATGGGGCCAGAACTGCGCGTCCCATTGCCGACGCGTCTGTGCGAGCACGACCCCCTCCCGCGCCAGGATGGGTGCGATATCTGCCAGCCTGTCGGCGAGCGGACCGACCGGGGCGTAGGGTGTCACGATCTGTCGAACCCCCGCGGCATGGGCCGCCGCCGCCAGGGTCGCGGCATCCAGCCTGTCGGAGATTTTGGTAGGGCAGGAGAACCGCGCCGTGACTCGCGCTGCCGTGTCTTCTGCGGCCGACGCGACGAATGCCCGGGCCTTGTCGCCCCACAGCAAATCGGCGTCGGCTGTGACGATTGCTGCCTTGATCGGGACCTCGTCCGACAGAACCGATTCCGGATGCAGGTCCTCGTGGGTCACCAGCAGCAGCGACCGCTCGCCAGGAACAGGTGCTACCGGTGCGGGCAGGCTCCGTTCCGGCCCGACAGGTGGCTCCGTGAGCGCCACGGCCTCCTGCGCCAGGCCGACCGGGGCAAAGCGGCCATTCGTGTAGCGCGCGATGTTCTCGGTGGTGGCGAGATAGGTCTTGCCGGCCGTCTGCAGGCCGGCGACCCAGCGCCAGGACAGCGTGTTGCTCGCCGCATCCGCATCCAGCAAATGGCGGAGGAAGAAACCGGCGCCCAGGGCCCAGGGAAGGCGCAGCGTGAAGATCCAGATAGAGGCGAACCACATCCGCGCGTGATTGTGCAGGTAGCCTGTCGCCACCAGTTCGCGCGCCCAGTCGTCGAACCCGTCGATGCCGGTCGCGCCGTTCTCGGCGGCCGCGATCGCGCGGGCGTCGGCGAAGCGGCCGATTTGCCGGTCGCGCTCCTCCAGAAACCGCGACCAGACGGCGGGCCGCAGTTCCAGCCAGCCCTTCCAGTAGGTCCGCCAGAGCACTTCCTGCACGTATTTCTCGGCGCCGGACGGACCATGCTCCGCAAGAACGGTAGCGACGGTCTCGCGTTCGGTGATCAGGCGATAGCGCACATAGGGAGACAGCCGGGAGACCGCGCCGGGCTCGCCCGGACCGGGATCGGTATTGCGCCCGGCGGCGTATTGCCGTCCTGCCAGCGGTGCGAACCGGGCCAGGCGGTCCAGCGCAGCGCTGCGTGTGGGGACAAGGCAGGAGTTCGGATCGGGCATGGTGGCAGGCTTATCCGATGCGTACGGCCGTGTCCCACGACGGGGTGTCGCGGCAAACCTGCCACCCCCCGCCGGCATTCTGATGCCCGCGCCCCGATGGCGACCGCGCGTTCCCGCTCCGGTTGGCGGAGGTTCCGGCGCGGCCGTCTGCCATCGCCGGCGGGCACTGGGGAAGATGCCGCGTCCGGAGAAGGGATTGCCGAGGTTCGCAGCGCACCGATCCGGACGCACACTCCTTGGTCCGCGATCGAGCCTGAACCGGACAAAGCCCCTCAACACCAGCAAAAACTTGACGGATTGGTTGTTGTCGGGATGGGGCCGTGCAAGGCTGTGCGGTGTAGCTGTCCGCAGATTGCGGGCAGGCGGTGGTCGATGTTGCGGAAGGACCTTCCGTGAGATCCAACGCAAGCTCTCGAGTTGTGCGAGTATGGCGGATCAACCGCAAGAAGGTGGCAATCGCCCGGGACGCAAGTCAGAGGCGAAGCCCAACGGGCACACGGATGCCAGAGGCGGCGAGGCTGCCCTCCGGCCCAACGAGAATGACCGGCCCCGGACCGCCAGCGGCGGCGCCGCACCCGACGTGGCGGCTATCCCGGTTGTCGGCATTGGCGCGTCGGCCGGCGGCATCGAGGCGCTGAGCCTCTTCTTCGACGCCATGCCGGCCGACAGCGGCTGTGCCTTCGTGGTGGTGCTGCATCTCGATCCGAAGCGCGAGAGCGAACTGGCACGCATTCTCGCCTCCCACACGACGATGACGGTCGTTCAGGTCGAGGACGGCATGCGGCTGGCCGCAAACCACGTCTATGTCATCGCGCCCGATACCGATCTGAAGGTCAGCAACGGCGGACTGCAAGTGTCCAGGCCGACGGAGCCGCATGGACAGCGCCACCCCGTCGACGTGCTGTTCTCCTCCCTCGCCGCGGACCAGCGCCAGCGGGCGATCGCCATCGTGCTGTCGGGAACGGGAAGCAACGGGACCGCGGGGTTGCGCGATGTCAGGGCCGAAGGCGGCATGAGCCTGGTGCAGTCGCCCGAGACCGCAAAATTCGACGGCATGCCAAGGAGCGCGATTTCGGCGGATCTGGCCGATCACGTCGTGGCTCCCGAACAGATGCCGGACATCCTGTCTGCCTTCATGCGCCACGGCTATGTTGCCGCGCCGGCCGAGATCGAGGCCACTTCTCCCGAAGGCCATGCGACGCTCAGCCAGCTTCTGGATCTCCTGCGGGCCCGGGGCGGACACGATTTTCGCGGCTACAAGCAATCGACGCTGAGGCGGCGCGTTCATCGCCGTCTCGGCCTCAGAAACATCGCGACACTGGACGAGTATGTCGACGATCTGCGTACCAACGCCGACGAGGTCACCGCGCTCGTCGGCGACCTGATGATCAGCGTCACCGCATTTTTCCGCGACGCGGACGCCTGGAAGGCACTCGGGGACCTGGTGATCGCGCCCATGGTCGCGGAGCGCGAGACGGGCGCTTCGATCCGGATCTGGGCACCGGCCTGTTCCACAGGCGAGGAAGCCTATTCCCTCGCCATGCTGGTGAGCGAGCATGGCGAGGCGGCGGGCAAACACTTCGACCTGAAAGTCTTCGCGACCGATGCCCAGGAAATCAACCTGCGCAAGGCGCGCGATGGCATCTACCCTGCCGCCGCCTTGGCCGGCTTTCCGGCGTCGCGCCTGACGCGCTTCTTCGAGAAGCTGGACGGATCGTACCAGGTCAGCAAGGATCTGCGCGACATGGTCGTGTTCGCGCCGCAGAACCTGTTGCGCGACCCGCCCTTCTCGCGACTGGACCTGGTGTCGTGCCGCAATTTCCTGATCTACCTGGAACCGGCCGCGCAGCAGCGGATCGTCGCGCTTTGTCATTTCGCTCTGCGCCAAGGCGGTCATCTGTTTCTCGGCAACGCCGAAACGATCGGGCGGCACGAAGAGTTGTTCGAAACCGTCTCGAAGAAATGGCGCATATACCGCCGGCTGGGAGCCACCCGGCACGACCTGATCGAGTATCCGCCGCCGCGGGGCCGTTCGGAGCCGCGCCTTGTGGCGGGTCCATCGCCCGCAGGCCCGCAATCCGGCGCTTCGGTCGCCGACATGGCCCGTCGTGCCTTGCTGGAACGCTACGCCCCGGCTTCGGTGCTGATCGACCAGAAGGGCCGCGTCCTTTATTTCCACGGCACGACCCGCGACTATCTCGAAAACCCGCCCGGCGAGCCGACCCGGGATCTCCTGACGATGGTCCGCGACGGGCTGGCCGCCAGGTTGCGGGCCGCGATCCGCGATGCTTCGAACGAAAACAGGAGCGTGACGGTCAACGCCCGCATCCGGGAGAGCCAGACCGGCCGAAGCGTCGCGATGACGGTCATGCCGCTGCCAGCCTCCCCGCAGGACCAAGGCCTCCTGCTGGTCAGCTTCGCGCCCGCGCCGGCGGAGCCCGGTCCCACACCGTCCTCTGCGCAGGAGCATCCGGGCGAGGCCTCGTCCGATGAACGGGCGCTCCAGGACGAGTTGCGGGTGACCCGCGCCGAACTGCAGAGCACCATCGAGCACCAGGAAACCACCAACGAGGAGCTGAAAGCGGCGAACGAGGAAGCCACCTCGATGAACGAGGAGCTCCAGTCCACCAACGAGGAGCTCGAAACCTCGAAAGAGGAGTTGCAGTCGTTCAACGAGGAACTGAACACCGTCAACAGCCAGCTTCAGCACAAGATCGGCGAACTCGAAACCACCACCAACGATCTCAACAACCTCCTGACCGGTTCGGAGGTGGCGACGCTGTTCCTCGACGAAACGCTGCGCATCAGATGGTTTGCCCCGGCAACCAAGGAACTGTTCGATTTCGTCGCGTCGGACATCGGCCGTCCAATTGCGCATTTCGCGCGCAAGTTTGCCGACGAAAACCTGTTGCAGGATGTGGAAGCGGTCCTCAGGAAACTGTCGGTCATCGAGGCTGAGGTGCCAAGCGATGCAGGCCGCTGGTACATGCGCCGCGTGCTGCCCTATCGGACCCAGGACAACCGTATCGCCGGCGTCGTCATCACGTTCACCGACATCACCGACCTGAAACACGCCACCGATGCGATCAACGACGCGCGCGTCTATGCCGAAACCATCGTGCGGACGGTTCAGCATCCCCTCCTGGTTCTGGACCGAAACCTGCGTGTCCAGACGGCGAACGAGGCCTTCCGCGAACTGTTCGCGGTGTTCGACGAAGAGCCCAAGGGGCACATCATCTTTGAACTCGGCACCGGCGAGTGGAACAACCCGCCGCTGCGATCCCTGCTGGACAGGGTCCTTTCGGAAGACGAGGACATCCGCAGTTTCGCGTTCGAGCAGGAGCTCCATCGGACCGGACGGCGATCGATGCTGCTCACTGCGTGCCGATTGCAACAGGAGGGAGGCCGCGACGACCTGATCCTGATCGCCATCGATGACGTCACCGAGCGCAAGCGTTTCGAGGACCACCGGGAAATCCTGGTCGGCGAGCTCAATCATCGGATCAAGAATGTCATGGCGACGGTGCAGGCCATCGCGTCGCAGACCCTCAGCAGCGCCACGACGATGGAGGAAGCACGCGACACCTTCGGATCGCGGCTGATCGCGCTGGGCAAGTCACACGATCTCCTGACCCGCGAGAACTGGGCCGGCGCCGATCTGCGGAACATCGTCTCCGACACGGTCGAGCCGCATTCGGGCGGATGGAACCGCTTCCGGATCAACGGCCCCTATGTCTGGCTGTCGCCGAGCGCCGCGCTCTCGATCGCCATGGCGCTGCACGAACTGGCCACGAACGCCGCGAAATACGGCGCGCTCACGGTCGAAAAGGGCCTGGTCGAGATTGCCTGGCATCTCGTCGGCGAGGGGCAGGATCGACGGCTTGCGCTGCGGTGGACGGAAAGCGGTGGCCCGCCTGTCACCTCGCCCACGCGCAAGGGATTCGGATCGCGCCTGGTCCAGCGGGTGCTGGCGGCGGAACTGGGCGGAACGGTCAGCGTTGCCTATGAGACCTCCGGCGTCGTCTGCACGATCGATGCTCCCATGCCCGACGGTCAGAACAGGAGCAAAGCCGATTGACCGGACCAGCATCGAAACGGGTTTTGATCGTCGAGGATGAAGCGCTGCTGGCGATGCATCTGGAGGATCTGCTCAGCGCACTCGGGCACGAGGTCGTCGAACACGCCACGCGGATCGACATGGCCATGAAACTTGCCGGCGACTGCGACATCGATTTCGCGGTTCTCGACATCAACGTGGCCGGGACGCAGTCCTTTCCGGTCGCCGATATTCTGCGCCAGCGTAGCATTCCTTTTGCGTTTGCCACCGGATACGGGGCCGAGGGCCTGTCCGACGACTATCGGGATTCCCCGGTATTGCGGAAGCCGTATTCGCAGGCTGACCTGGAGGGCGCCATCGCGCAGATCTTCGGCTGACGCGGATGCAAATGCGGTCTCGCCGGGCTTGACCGGGATTTGACGAATTAGCTGAGAAGCCGGTTATCGCCCTGGTTCTCGAGCGTCAGGGCCGGCCGGCGAGATGTCTCCGGCGTGAGCCAGTCCTGCTCCACGAGGTCGCGGAGCTTGTAGGCCCGATCCAGCGCCTGTCTGCTGGCCGCATGCCATTCGTCGGACACGTCGCGCTCGGCGACCCCGCCATGCTCGGCCATCTGCAGGCAGAACTCGGCCCGCTCGTTGAGGAACCGCACCGCGGCCCGCATGACCTTTTCCATCTCGTCGAACTGCGCCGCGGCCATGACCTCGGCCGTGTAGCTGTGCCCGATGTGGCAGCCGAACTTGACGATCGACCCGACCGTGTACTTCTTCAATGCGCCGCCGCAGTCCGGACAGGTCACCGTCAGCGGGCGCTCGAAGGTCTGGCTGTCGTTGATTTCGGGCTCCTGCCCGTCCTGGTGAGAAGAGGATTTGGGCATGGCGACGTCCTTTCCGCCCTTTCGATCGACCAGTTTGATCAGCAACTCGGGGATGTCCGCGAGCGGCAGGCAGTAGTCCAGCACCACATGGTCCGCCGCGCTTCTCGGCATTTCGGGATAGGCGGCATCGTCCGGATCCTGGCCGATGGCGATCCCGCCGCGCCGCTTGATTTCATACAGGCCCACGGTGCCGTCGTTCAGGTTGCCCGTCAGGATCACGCCCACGGCGTCCGGGCCATGGCTGTCGGCGACGCTGCGGAACAACGGGTCGATTGCCGGCCGCGCGCAGTTCTCCTTGGGTCCCCGCAAGAGGCGCAGACGTCCGTCGGCGACAATGATGTGGCGATCCGGCGGCGCCACATAGATGTGTCCCGGGGCGATGGTTTCGCCATCCTCGGCATGCTTGGCCGGGACAGGACCGGCCGCATTCAGAAGCGCCGGCAACTCGCTGCGATTGGCGCCGATGTGAAGGACCACGAGAACAGGTGCGGCAAGCGTGACCGGCAACGCGGCGACCAGGGCGCGCAAGGCAGGCACACCACCGGCCGAAGCGCCTATGACGATGATCGGGGAACGAGCCATGACGACCTGTGCGCTGGGAGAAGATCTCGAGGATCGAGAACCAACGCGGCGTGGGGCGGAAGGTTCACCGGCGCGGCCGAACGACCACCGGACAGGATGATGGCGACGGTCTCAGCCCCCGGCGCATCTGCCCCGAAGTTGAACGCTCAGGCCGACATTCGATGCAGACCTGGAGTTCCGGCAGCACCTCAGAAGACGAAGTCGACCGAGGTCAGCAGCCAGCAGCCGGTGCCCCATTCGATCCGGTTGCCCGCCGCGTCGCCGTTGACGGCGCTGGTGCGGAAGACCGGCGTGCTGGGCGTGAGTTCCAGCTGGCTCGCCTCCTCGGCCGTGGCGAAGCCGCCGCTGATCCGGGTCTCGATCCGGCGATACTTGCCGATGCCATGGGCGACGAAGACGTCGGTGACTGATTGCCGCCGCGCATAGACGGTCGCGAAGTCCGGCAGGAGCCTGGCGGGCAGGATCTTGGTGCTGGCATGGATCGGCTGGCCATCGGCGGCGCGCACCCGGCGCAGCCGGATGACCGGGGCGCCGACCGGCAGGTGCAGTTGGGCGGCGGCTGCCGCGTCGGCCGCTTCCTCAGCCAGAACCAGCGTGCGGGTCTCGACCAGCTTGCCGTCGGCGCGCAGGCTGTCGAAGAAGCGGCTGCCGTCGCGCACCGACAGCGCCGAAGGCGGGCTGCGCACGAACACCCCGACGCCCTTGCGCGAGGTCAGATGCCCTTCCTGCTGCAACTGCAGCAGCGCCTGGCGCAGCGTGATGCGCGTGACACCGAATTTCTCGGCCAGGTGGATCTCTCCCGGAAGCTGGCTGCCGGGGCGCAGCCGCCCGTCCTCGATGAGCCCCAGGACATAATCGTGGATCTGCTGCCAGATCGGTGCGTCGCTGCGCGGCCGGAACACCAGATCGCCGAAATCCAGCGTATCGGCGGCGCGTTCGATCTGGCGCGAGAGGGTGCTGCTCATGTGTCTCACCCTGCCGCCATGGCAGGCGTCGCCATCTGACGCGCCCGGACGGGCAGCTCACCCAGCGCCCGCCGGGCGTAGACGATGCGCCCGGCGACCATCGTTGCGACAATTTCGGGATGATGCCCGTCGGCCATGTCCACCAGAATGAGATCCGCGCGCTTGCCCGCCGTCAGGCTGCCGCGATCCGGCAGTCCGGCGGCCCGCGCCGCATTGGTGGAGACGAGCGGCCAGTAATGGGCCAGCGCGTCCCGGTCGCCATCGGCCAGGGCGAAGGCCGCATGCAGCGGCGAGGGATAGTGATAGTCGCTGGTCAGGACCGTGCAATGGCCGGCCTCGACCGCTTCGCGGGCGTCCAGCGCACCATTGTGGCTGCCGCCGCGCACGACGTTCGGCGCGCCGAGGATGACGTCCTCGCCGCCGGCGCGTGCCTCCGCGGCCGTCTCGACGTTGAGCGGAAATTCGCAGGAGCGCGCGCCCAGCGCCCGAAAGCGGGCGCGCTCTTCTGGCGAAGCCTCGTCATGGGCGAGCAGCACGTTGCCCTTCTCCCGGGCGGCCGCTGCGAGTTCCGCGATGGCACCGGGCACGTCGTCGCGCCGCGCCCAGACCGCGTCGAGCAGCGCCATGTAGTCCTCGCGGGACAGGCCGGAGCGCTCGGCCATCTGGCCGATCTTGCGCGCGATCGTTCCCTTCAGCACCGAGCCGGTCGTGTGGTCGTTGAAGGCCAGGATCGGCGAAGGCTCCAGCGACAGCCAATCGGTCACCTCGGCCACCGCGTCGAGCGCGAAGGTCTCCCAGCGCAGATGCAGCCGCGTGTCGCAGCTCAGATGCGGGCGCAGGGCACAGAGCGACCGGATGAAGCTGCGCGCCGCATCGAGCGAGCGCAGCCCCGGTTCCCAGGAAATCGTCACGCCGTGGAATGTCGTGGTGATGCCGTTGCCCACCAGCTGGCGATCGGTGTCGCGCAGCGCCAGCCCGACATCGAAGCGCACGCCCGGCCGCGGCATGATCTGCCGCTCGAAGGCGTCGCCATGAATGTCCACGATCCCCGGCAGCACCAGCAGCCCCGCAGCATCCAGCCGCCGCGGTCGCGTGGCCGTATCGGCAATGTGCTCGCCCGCAATGGACAGGCCGCGCTCGGTCCAGTTTTCACCGGCCAGCGTCAGCCCGTCCTCGATCACCCAAGACATCTCGGCCCCTCGTCGTCGTGTCATTCATGCGTCATCTGCTGTCTATACAGATACCTGCGAACCCGCCGCCCTGTCTATACAGAAGGACAATCAAAATGCTTCGTTCGCTGGTTTTCGCTCTCGCCGCCACGGTGGCCACCTCGGTCTCGGCCCTTGCCGAACCCGTCCGGTTCGCCGTCACCGACATTGAAGGGCTGGAGGCCCTGCAGCAGGAATTCGGCGGCTTCCAGGAAGCGCTCGAAGCCGAGACCGGCCTCGACATCGAGCTGATTTCCGTCAGCTCGCGCACCGCGGCCGTCGAGGCGCTGAACGCCGGACAGGTCGAGCTGGTCCTGACCGGTCCCGCCGAATACGTGGTGATGAAGGAGCTGAGCGATCCGCGGATCGTCGTGGCCTGGCAGCGCCCGGACTATTTCGCCCAGCTCGCCGTGCTCGCGGACGGGCCGATCCGCACCATCGAGGACCTGAAGGGCAAGAAGGTCGCCTTCGGCTCGGTCGGCTCGACCTCGCAGCATCTCGGACCCGCCCAGGCGCTGGCCGACCAGGGCATCAACTATGGCGTCGACTACGAGCCGGTGATCATCTCGCGCAATGTCGCGGCAGAGGCCCTGATCCGCGGCGACATCGCCGCCATGGGGCTCAATTTCGACCATCTCAGCTCGATCCGCGAAGCCTTCCCCGATCAGGCCTTTGCCGTCGTCGCCCGCGGCCGCGACCTGCCGAACGACATCCTCGTCGCCAGCAAGGACATTCCGGACGACGTCTACGAGAAGATCCGCGACGCATTCCTCGAGAAGGGCAACGAGCTGATGAACGCCGTCCTCACGGGCGAGGACAACCAGAAATTCAAGGGCGGCACCTTCCTCACCGACATCGACGACAGCGAATACGACTACGTGCGCTCCATGTACCGCACGATCGGCGTCGACACCTTCACCGCCTTCGTCGAATGAGCGTTCTCCTGGACGAGACCGCGACCTCGCAGGCCAGCCGGTTTCGAACGGCGCTTTCGGCTCCCCCTGGAGGGGGGCCGAAGACGTTGGACGACCTCCCGTCCGTGGAGCCGGCAGCGACCATCATCAGCACCCGTGACCTCGGCAAGTCCTATGCGAACGGCCAGCGGGTCTTTGCCGGGCTGAAGATCGACATCAAGGCCGATCAGCGCGTTGCGCTGATCGGGTCGAACGGCGCCGGCAAGTCGACGCTGCTCAAATGCCTCGTCGGCCTGCTGCCGCTCAGCGACGGCGAGATCATGACGCTGGGCGAGACCTTCCGGTCGGCGCCGACCGGGGCGCAGCTGCAGCGCCTGCGGCGCCAGATCGGCTTCGTCTTCCAGAACCACGGGCTGGTCGGCCGCCAGTCCGTGCTGACCAACGTCATCCAGGGCAAGCTCGGCCTGCCGGGCGGATGGCGCGCCTGGCACCACTCATTGGCCCGCGAGGACTGGCGCGAGGAGGCGATGGCCGTGCTGGCCGAAGTGCGCCTCGCCGACAAGGCCTGTGCGCGCGCCGACCAGCTGTCCGGCGGCCAGGCCCAGCGCATCGCCATCGCGCGGGCGCTGATCCGCAAGCCGAAGCTGCTGATCGCCGACGAGCCGGCCGCGAGCCTCGACCCGGCCGTCGGGCGCGAGATCATGACGATCTTTTCCGACCTCGCCTCCGAGCACGGCATCACGCTGGTCTACACGACGCACGACATGGAGCATGCGATGCACTATTCGGACCGGATCATCGCGCTGAAGGCCGGCAGGGTGCATTTCGACCTGCCGACTCCGATGGTCGGCCGGCAGCAGATGGAAGACGTCTTCCATGGCTGATGTGCCCGCCCCGTCACGTGTGCCCTCGCGGCTGCCGTCGATCTCTCCGATCAGTTTCACGCTGCTCGTCGCCTTCGCGGCCGTGTTCCTGGTCTCTCTCGGCGAAGTCGCGCCGTCGCCCGAGCGGCTCGCCGCCGGGGCCCCGCAGATGATCGATCTGATCGGCCGGATGCTGCCGCCCAATCTGGAGCCGACGTTCCTGCAGCGCATGGGATGGCGCATTCTCGAGACCCTGCAGATCGCGCTGGTCGGCACGGTGATCGGCGTCGTCATCAGCCTGCCGATGGGCTGGCTGGCGGCGCGCGGCGTCTCGCCGCTCGGCGCGTTCCGGCAGCTGCCGCGGGCGATCGTCTCGCTGTTTCGCACCATACCGGATCTCGTCTGGGCGCTGATCTTCGTCTCGACGGTGGGGCTCGGCGCCATTTCCGGCACCATGACCATCGTCGTCGACACCATCGGATTCTGCGGCCGGTTCTTCGCGGAAGCCATGGAAGAGGCCGACAAGAAGCCGCAGGAAGCGCTGCGGGCCATCGGTGCCTCGCGGGTCAGCATCCTCTTCGGCGCGACGCTGCCGAGCATCATGCCGACGCTGATCAACAGCTCGCTTTTCGCCCTGGAAAAAGGCGTCCGCTCTTCGGTGGTTCTGGGGCTCGTCGGCGCCGGCGGCATCGGCCAGGAACTGAAGGTCGCTTTCGACCTCTTCCAGTATCGCAACGCCTCGGCGATCATCCTCGCCATCTTCGCGATCGTGCTGGTGATGGAATATTTCACCGACAGGCTGCGCGCCCGGTTCCAGTGAGCCGACAATCGCGTGCCCGCCCATCGACGGCACCCAGGCGGCCAATTCGGGATGCGCGCGGGATTTCGCGCAGGCCGCCCGCCAGTAGACCATAACGGACAGAATGCTCATGCCCTCCTCCGCCGAACCTTGCCCCGACACCGCCCAGCCCGCGCGCCGCCGCGCCATGGAAGCCTTTGCCGCCAGCGACGCGCCGACGCTCGCGGCGGCATGGGATGCCATCGCGGGCGAAACGACGGTCACCAGCCTGCGCGGCCCCGAGGCCGGGCTGGTCATGTTGCGCGGCCGGATCGGCGGCAGCGGCGCGCCGTTCAATCTCGGCGAGGCCAGCGTCACCCGTGCCAGCGTGCGCCTTGCCTCGGGCGAGGTCGGCCACGCGATGGTGCTCGGCCGCGACACCGACCATGTGCGCCTTGCCGCGCAACTCGACGCCGGCTGGCAGCGCGAGGACTGGCGCGCCGCGATCGAAGCCGCGGTCGTCGAGCCGGCGCTGCGCCGGCAGGCGGAGGCCGACCTCCGCTCCGCCGAGGAGACCGAGGCGACGCGGGTCGACTTCTTCACCATGGTCCGGGGAGACGACTGATGGCCGACACGATGGTTTCCTCCACGCTGGAAGGCGGCTTCGCCGACCCGGTCTTCGATGCCCAGGCGGCCTTTTCGGCGATCATGAACGCCTTTGCCCGGCCGGGCACGATCGTCGATCTCGCAGGCCTCGCCCGGCCCCCGGCACCGGTGCCGCCAGCGGCGGGCGCCTTCCTGGCCGCGCTGGCCGACTACGACACGCCGCTCTGGCTCGACGAAGCGGCTCTTGGCGCCGGCATCGCCGAATGGCTGACCTTTCATACCGGTGCGGCGATCGTCTCCGATACTGCCGCGGCAAGCTTCGCCCTCGCCTGCGACCCGTCCGCGCTGCCGCCATTGTCGCGATTTGCCGGCGGCACAGCGGATTTCCCCGACCGTTCGGCGACGCTGATCCTCTGCCTGCCGGACCTGCGCGACGGTCCTCCGCTGGCGCTCACCGGGCCCGGCATCGAGAGGGAGGCGTTCGCCAACCCGCAGGGACTGCCGGACGGCTTCCTCGCCGGCTGGGCGGACAATCGCGGCCTTTATCCCTGCGGCATCGACGTGCTGCTCGTTGCCGGCAGCGAGGCCCTCGGCCTGCCGCGCACAACGAAGATCACGGAGCGCTGAGATGTATGTTGCCGCCAAGGGAGGCGAGGCCGCCATCGGCGCCGCCCACCGCCTGCTCGCCGACCGCCGCCGCGCCGACCGCAACGTCCCGGCGCTGACCCTTGAGCAGATCGCCGGGCAGCTGTCGCTCGCCGTCGACCGCGCCATGGCGGAGGGCTCGCTCTACGATCCGGAGCTCGCGGCGATGGCCGTGCGCCAGGCGCGCGGTGACCTGATCGAGGCGATCTTCCTGATCCGCGCCTATCGCACGACGCTGCCGCGCTTCGGCTATTCGGCGCCGGTGGACACCGGCGCGATGCGCATCGAACGCCGCGTCTCGGCGACCTACAAGGACCTGCCCGGCGGGCAGCTTCTCGGGCCGACCTTCGACTATACCCATCGGCTGATCGACCCGGCGATGGCCGGCGACGAGCCCGTCGAGCCCGGGACGCGGCGCGACTGGCCGGGCGAGCGCTGCTCGCGGGTCACCGACATTCTCGGCGAGGACGGCTTGATCGAGCCCGACGCGGCGGACGGGACCGGCGAGCCGGGCGATCTCACCCGCGAGCCGATGGAATTTCCAGCCGGCCGCGACCTCAGGCTGCAGGCGCTGTCGCGCGGCGACGAAGGGTTCCTGCTGTCGCTCGCCTATTCCACCCAGCGCGGCTTCGGCCGTTCGCACCCCTTCGTCGGCGAGATCCGCATCGGTTTCGTCGATGTCGAGATCGAGATGCCCGAGGTCGGCTTTCCCGTCACCATCGGCCGCGTGCGGCTGACCGAGTGCCAGATGGTCAACCAGTTCAAGGGCTCGGCCGAGGAGCCGCCACAATTCACCCGCGGCTACGGCCTGGTCTTCGGCCAGTCGGAACGCAAGGCGATGGCGATGAGCCTCGTCGACCGGGCGCTCAGGGCCGACGAGTTCGGCGAGGAGCGCAATGCGCCAGCGCAGGACGAAGAGTTCGTCATCGCCCATTCCGACAACGTCCAGGCGACCGGCTTCGTCGAGCATCTGAAGCTGCCGCATTACGTCGACTTCCAGGCCGAGCTCGACCTCGTCCGCCGCCTGCGGCGCGACCACGCGGCTGCGACGTCCGAAGCGGAGGACGAGCTGAAGGACGCGGCGGAATGACCGCCGTCGTCTCTTCAGCGGTCTCTCCGGCCAAGGAAATACCAGGCCGCGGCAAGGCCGCAGAGGATCAGCGCGAACTCCGCGAGCACCAGCCAGCCGCTTCCCATCCCGTCTCCCCTGTGCGGTCCGCCGCACTGTCCATCCCAGCAGAAGGCCCGGCACGATGACGGCGGCGCTTCCCACCTACAACTTCGCCTATCTCGACGAGCAGACCAAGCGGATGATCCGCCGCGCCCTCCTGAAGGCGTTCGCCATCCCCGGCTACCAGGTGCCGTTTGCCTCAAGGGAAATGCCGATGCCCTATGGCTGGGGCACCGGCGGCGTGCAGGTGACGGCAGCGATCATCGGGCCGCACGACGTCCTCAAGGTCATCGACCAGGGCGCCGACGACACCACCAATGCCGTCTCGATCCGCGCCTTCTTCGAGAAAACCGCCCAGGTGGCGACGACCACGAAAACCGTCGATGCCACGATCATCCAGACCCGGCATCGCATGCCGGAGACGCCGCTGACGGCGGGCCAGACGCTGGTCTTCCAGGTGCCGATCCCGGAACCCTTGCGGTTCCTCGAGCCGCGCGAGACCGAGACGCGCGTGATGCACGCGCTGGAGGAATACGGGCTGATGCACGTCAAGCTCTACGAGGACATCGCCCGGCACGGCCACATCGCCACGACCTACGCCTATCCGGTCAAGGTCGAGGGGCGCTACGTGATGGACCCCTCGCCGATCCCGAAATTCGACAACCCGAAGCTGCATCGCTCGCCGGCCCTGCAGCTTTTCGGTGCCGGCCGTGAGAAGCGCATCTACGCGCTGCCGCCCTTCACCGACGTCGTCAGCCTCGACTTCGAGGACCATCCCTTCACGGTACAGCGCTTCGACCGGCCCTGCGCCCTGTGCGGGGCCGAGAGCGTCTTTCTCGACGAGGTGGTCACCGACGACAAGGGCGGCCGGATGTTCGTCTGCTCCGACACCGACTGGTGCGAAACCCGGCGCGAGGCGGGACATGTCGGCGATGGCGCGCCGGACGGGCGGAAGGAGGCGGCGGAATGAGCGCCGTGCGTGAAAGGGTCAAGCGCGGCTACTCGGCCGGCGCGACGGCCCGAAGCGCTTCGTTGAGGCGCTCTTCCCAGCCTTCACCTGTTTTCCGGAACCGGGCGACGAGATCGTCGTCGACGGCGACCCGTGTCCTGCCCAGTCGACGCGCTTCGTATTCGACCCATGGTATCAGGACGGCATCCTCAGGAAGCGGCAGGCAATCTGGATCGGACAACGCGTCCGCCGTGATGGCGGCGTCCTCTTCCGGTGTCATTTCCGCAAGGGTCCGCTTCGCCGCAGCCCGCGCCGCTTCCCACTTCTCGGGGCTGGGCGAATGGTCAGCGATCCCCGATCTGCGTGTAACGATCATAGAGACTGACCTCCCTCTTGTTGGCCTTGCGGAGCGATATGATCCTGCGACGGTCGTTGCGTTCAGTATAGACAAGGAAATGGGCACGGCCATCGATCATGCCAATGGCCTGTATACGCCGTTCGCCATAGTCCCAGCGCCCATCGTCGGCAATCATCGCCGAGGTGAAATCGAAGCGGAGCAAGTCCTCGAAGGGCGGCCGGCCGCGAGCGACGTTCTCGGCCGCCTTGCGATCATCCCATTCGAAAAGCGGCCCCTCGACCATCCGTCGAATCTATCGGCGACGCCTGCAAAAGGCGAGCGCCAAGGCGCTTTCCCCAAGGCCATCTGCGAGCTTGTTCCATGAGCCAGGCACCCTCTGCTGAAGTCGCCCCCCTCCTGTCCGTCCGGGACATCACCAAGAGCTACGGCGCGCGCGTCGGCTGCGAGGACGTGTCGTTCGATGTCTGGCCCGGCGAAGTGGTTGCCATTGTCGGCGAGTCCGGCTCCGGCAAGACGACGCTTCTGAACTGCATCTCGACGCGCCTTGCGCCGACCTCCGGCACGATCTCCTACGCCATGCGCGACGGCACGATGCGCGATCTCGCCAGCCTCGGCGAGGCCGAGCGCCGGCTCTTGATGCGCACCGACTGGGGCTTCGTCCACCAGCATGCGAGCGACGGCCTGCGGATGCGCGTCTCCGCCGGGGCGAATGTGGGCGAGCGGCTGATGGCGGTCGGCGACCGCCACTACGGCGAGATCCGCGCGACGGCGACCGACTGGCTCGGCCGCGTCGAGATCGCCGCCGACCGCATCGACGACCAGCCGGTGGCCTTCTCCGGCGGCATGCGCCAGCGCCTGCAGATCGCCCGCAACCTGGTCACCCGGCCGCGCCTCGTCTTCATGGACGAGCCGACCGGCGGGCTCGACGTCTCGGTGCAGGCGCGGCTGCTCGACCTGATCCGCACGCTGGTGTCGGAAATGGGCCTGTCGGTGGTGATCGTGACCCACGACCTCGCCGTCGCGCGGCTGCTGTCGCAGCGCATGATCGTGATGAAGGCGGGGCGGATCATCGAGCACGGCCTGACCGACCGGGTCCTCGACGACCCGCACCACGCCTACACCCAGCTCCTCGTCGCCTCGATCCCGGAAAGCTGAGCCATGCCCGACCAATCACAGCCGATCCTTATCGTGCGCGACGTCGCCAAGACCTTCACCATGCATCTGCGCGGCGGGCTGCGCCTGCCGGTCGTCGCCGGTGCCTCCTTCACCGTCGGGGCCGGCGAATGCGTCGTCCTCGGCGGACCATCGGGCGTCGGCAAGTCGTCGATCCTGCGCATGGTCTATGGCAACTATGCCGTCGATGGCGGCCAGATCCTGATCCGCGACCCACAGAGCGGCGACGATGCCGATCTCGCCGCGGGCGACCCGCGCGAGATCATCGCGCTACGCCGCAATGCCATCGGCTATGTCAGCCAGTTCCTGCGGGCGATCCCGCGCGTGCCGGCGATCGACGTGGTGGCCGAGCCGCTGGTGTCGCGCGGCGTGGCCGTGGAGACGGCACGCGCGCGGGCCAGGGAACTGCTCGCCCGGCTCAACCTGCCCGAGGCGCTGTTCGAACTGCCGCCGGCGACATTTTCCGGCGGCGAGAAGCAGCGGGTCAACATCGCCCGGGGCTTCATCACCGACCATCCGCTGCTCCTGCTCGACGAGCCGACGGCCTCGCTGGACGCGGAAAACCGCGACGTGGTCTGCGCGATGATCGAAGCGAAGAAGGCCGCAGGCACCGCCATCCTCGGCATCTTCCACGATGGCGAGGTGCGCGACCGGATCGCCACGCGCATCGTCGACGTCTCGACGTTTTCCGCCCGGGCAGCGGCCTGATGCCGCGACTGTCCGTGACGCCGCTGATCCACCCGAACGCCGAGGTCGAGGATTGTGACATCGGCCGCTATACCGAGATCGCCGGGCGAAGCCGCCTCGCCGAGACGGTGCTCGGCGACTATTCCTACGTCATGGAAGATTGCAGTATCTGGTGCGCGGCGATCGGCAAGTTCGCCAACATCGCCGCCGCGGTGCGGATCAACGCCACCAACCATCCCACATGGCGCGCCACCCAGCACCACTTCACCTACCGCGCCGGCGACTATTTCGAGGGCGAGGTGAACGAGACCGCCTTCTTCGAGTGGCGCCGGGCGCACCGCGTCGTGATCGGCCACGATGTCTGGATCGGCCATGGCGTCACGATCCTGCCGGGCGTGACCATCGGCAACGGTGCGGTCGTCGGCGCCGGCGCCGTCGTGTCGAAGGACGTGCCCGCCTACGCCATCGTGGGCGGCGTCCCGGCCAAGTTCATCCGTCCGCGTTTTGCCGAGGGGGTCGGCGCCAGGATGGACGCGCTGGCCTGGTGGGACTGGCCGCACGAAACCCTGAAGGCGGCGCTCGCCGACTTTCGCAGCCTCGATGCGCAGGGCTTCCTGGAACGCCACGGCGGCTGAGCCACTGGCCCCCGGGCGCCGGCCGGCAAGTGTCATTCAACGTTTACCATCCCGTCATCGGGCTCACATGCGGCGCTCCTATGAGTCGTCCGTCAACAGCCGGACGGAGGCCCCATGACCGCCATCGCGATCACAGATTTGTCCAAGCGCTTCGGCCTCACCCAGGCTCTCGACAAGGTCAGTCTGTCCATCGCGGAAGGCGAGATGGTTGCCCTGATCGGCGCATCCGGTTCCGGCAAGTCGACGCTGATCCGCCACATCGCCGGCCTCGAGCGCGCGGACCGGGGAACCGGATCGAGCATCGCGCTGTTCGGCGCGTCCATCCAGACCGATGGCCGGCTCGGTGCGGGCGCCCGCGCCATGCGCCGGGAGATCGGCGTCATCTTCCAGCAGTTCAATCTGGTCTCCCGTCTGCCGGTGATCACCAACGTCCTGCTTGGCAATCTCGGCCGCATTCCGCGCTGGCGCGGCACGCTCGGACTGTTCTCACGCGCCGAGAAGTTCGCGGCCCGCGCCGCGCTGACCCGCGTCGGCATTCCCGAGGTCGCCTGGCAGCGCGCCTCCACCCTTTCGGGCGGCCAGCAGCAGCGCGCCGCCATCGCCCGCAGCCTCGTGCAGAAGTCGCGGGTGATCCTGGCCGACGAGCCGATCGCATCCCTCGATCCCGCCTCGGCCCGCCGCGTGATGGACGTCATCGCCGACATCAACCGGACCGAGGGGATCACGGCGGTCGTATCGCTGCACCAGGTCGAATATGCGCGCCGCTATTGCGCCCGCACCATCGCCATGCGTGGCGGGCAGATCGTCTATGACGGCCCGTCCGAGGCGCTGACCAACGCATTCCTGACCGATCTCTACGGAGCGGATTCGGAAGAACTCGTCCTCCCGGACGCCCTGCCGGTCGACGACCGGCGGACGCAGTCCGTGAAGAAGCCATCGGTGAAGGCGCCGACGCTCGTGCCGGCCTGACGCCGCAACAACCGCCAACCGCAACAGGGAACAAGCCCATGAACATGGTCCTTCGGACTCTTGCCGCCGCCACGATGGCCGCCGGCATCTCGCATGCCGCCCTCGCCCAGGACGCGGCGCCGAGCGAAATCAATTTCGGCATCATCTCCACCGAGAGCCAGCAGAACCTGCGCCCCAAGTGGGAGCCCTTCCTGGCCGACATGGAGGAAAAGACCGGCCTCACCGTGAAGCCGTTCTTTGCCTCCGACTATGCCGGCGTCATCGAGGGCATGCGCTTCGACAAGGTGCAGCTGGCCTGGTACGGCAACAAGTCGGCCATGGAAGCCGTCGACAGGGCCAATGGCGAGATCTTCGCCCAGACCGTCGCCCTCGACGGCAGCCCCGGCTACTGGTCGCTGGTCCTCGCGCCCGCCGATTCCGCGCTCACCAGCGTCGAAGACCTGCTGACCTGCGACCAGTCGCTGGATTTCGGTCTCGGTGACCCGAACTCGACTTCCGGCTATCTCGTGCCGATGACCTTCGTCTTCGCCGCCAACGGCGTCGACCCGAAGGAATGCTTCAAGAACGTTACCAACGCCAACCACGAGACCAACGCCATGGCCGTCGCCAACGGCCAGGTCGACGCCGCTGCGAACAACACCGAGAGCCTCGCGCTGATCGAGCAGAACAATCCGGAAGCCTTCTCCAAGATCAAGGTGATCTGGAAGTCGCCGCTGATCCCGGCCGATCCGATGGTCTGGAACAGCAACCTGCCGCAGGAGACCAAGGACAGGATCAAGACCTTCTTCCTGACCTACGGCACCGACCAGTCGGATGGCGACATCGCTGCCGAGAAGGAAGTCCTGGCCGGCCTCGAATGGGCGCCGTTCCGCGAAAGCACCAACGATCAGTTGCTGCCGATCCGGGTGATGGAACTGTCGAAGTCGATCGCCCAGATCGAGGCCGATGAAAGCAAGAGCGCCGACGAGAAGACGGCCGAGATCGAGAAGCTCGAAGCCGAGAAGGCCGGTTACGAGGCGAAGATCAAGGCCGCCGAGCAGAGCTGACGCTTCCCGCGGCGACGGGCCTGGCCCGCCGTTCGCTCCACCATCCGTCCTTCCGGCCGGCGCCCTGCCATGGGGCCGGCCGGTTCTGCCGATCACAGGATACCCCATGACCGACGACGCGGTTTCCCTTTCCCGCCCGGCCGCGCCCGATCTCAATGCCGGCCGCGACTGGTCCCGCAGTGTCTGGAACGCGGTGATCTGGGGCGGCCTCGCCCTCGCCCTTATCTGGAGCTGGGCGCCCGCCGAGATGGGCCGCTGGACCTACCTCTTCACAGACGCCGACAACATGGCGCAATATGCCAGCGGCTTCGCCAATCCCGACTTCACCGACTGGCGCTATTACGCCACGGAAATGGTGGTGACGGTGCAGATCGCGCTGTGGGGCACCGTGCTGTCGGTGCTGCTGGCGATCCCCTTCGGCATCCTGTCGGCCCACAACATGGTGCCCTGGTACATCCTCCAGCCCGCCCGCCGGCTGATGGATTTCTTCCGCGCCATCCACGAGATCGTCTGGGCGGTGCTGTTCGTCGTCGCCGTCGGCCTCGGCCCGTTCGCCGGCGTGATGGCGCTGTTCATCCACACCACCGGCATCCTCGCCAAGCTGTTCTCCGAAGCCGTCGAGGCGATCGACCCGCGGCCGGTGGAAGGCATCCGGGCCACCGGCGCCTCGAAGCTGCAGGAGGTGGTGTTCGGCGTCATTCCGCAGGTGCTGCCGCTGTGGATCTCCTATGCGCTGTACCGGTTCGAATCCAACGTCCGGGCCGCGACGGTCCTGGGTGTGATCGGCGCCGGCGGCATCGGGCAGGTCCTGTTCGAATCCGTCCGCGGCTTCTATTATCCGCAATCGGCGGCCATCCTGATAATCATCGTGCTGTCGGTTGTCCTGACCGATCTCCTGTCCCAGCGGCTGCGGCGCTTCGTCACCTGACGGCGGAGGCCGCCCGCCTGCCGCAACGGGGAGCGGCCGCCGCTTGGCCGCCCCCTCGCCTCTCGCTCCCAGAAATCACCCGACATGCCTGACGAAACGATCCTGACCAACGCCCGCATCGTCACTGCCGACGCGGTGATCGAGGGGCATCTGGTGCTTCGCGGCGGCTTGATCGCCGAGATCGGCGAGGGCCCGTCTGCCACCGGCGACGACATGGCCGGCGACACGCTTATCCCCGGCCTGGTCGAGCTGCATACCGACCATATCGAAGGCCATTTCATGCCGCGGCCGCAGGTGCTGTGGAACAAGCTGGCGGCGATCCAGGCGCATGACACCCAGATCGCGGGCTCGGGCATCACCACGGTCTTCGACGCGCTGCGCGTCGGCACGGACGAGAACGCCACGCTCACCGCCGACGACATGGCCGAGATGGGCGAGATGATCGGCCGGGCGGTGACGGAGGACCGGGTGCGGGCCGACCACTACATCCATCTGCGCTGCGAGGTCTCCGCCGGGGACGTCCTGGCGGGCTTTGAGAAGCTGGCGGTCAATCCCCGCCTCAGGCTCGTCTCGCTGATGGACCATGCGCCGGGGCAGCGGCAGTTCGCCGACTTCGGGGCATACCAGACCTACTACCAGAAGAAGCTCGGCTTCTCGGACGCTGCGTTCGAGAGGTTCAGCACGAAACGGATGGCGGAATCGGCCGAATTCGCCGACAGCCACCGGCGCGATATCGCCAAAGCTTGCCGCGAGCGCGGCATCGCGCTGGCCTCCCATGACGACGCCACCATCGCCCATGTCGACGAAGCGCTGGCGCTTGGTACCAGGGTCGCCGAGTTCCCGACGACCGTGGAAGCGGCTTCCGCCTCGCGCGCAGCCGGCCTGCACGTGCTGATGGGCGCGCCCAACATCGTGCGCGGCGGCTCGCATTCGGGCAACGTCTCGGCCATCGAGCTGCTGCGCCTTGGCGTCCTCGACATCCTGTCCTCGGACTATGTGCCGTTCTCGATGCTGCAGGCCGTGT
This sequence comes from Aurantimonas sp. A2-1-M11, assembly GCF_036549475.1. Taxonomy (NCBI): domain Bacteria; kingdom Pseudomonadati; phylum Pseudomonadota; class Alphaproteobacteria; order Hyphomicrobiales; family Aurantimonadaceae; genus Aurantimonas; species Aurantimonas sp. A2-1-M11. Next base: position 121,990 of record NZ_JAZHLI010000001.1, read on the forward strand.
TCCATCTCGTCGATGCCGGCGCGGCGAGCCTGCCGGAAGCGATCCGGCTGGTGACGCTGAACCCGGCGGACGCCGTGGGCCTCACCGACCGCGGCGCCATCGCCGTCGGCCGGCGCGCCGATCTTGTGCGGGTGCGCACCCATGCCGGCGAGCCGCCCGTGGTCCGCTCGGTCTGGCGCGAAGGCAGCCGTGTCGCCTGACCTGGGTCCCGCAATATAGGGGCCGGTTGCGCTTCGCCGGTGATGCGGGCGGGCGGGTGGCTCAATCCGCATTCGCTGCCGCCCAGGATGTTCTCCGCCGCACCACCCGCAACATCTCGGATCGCAGCTCGAAGCGATGGTGGACATAGCGGAGACGTCTCGGCTGTGCCGGCGTCGGCGCCGTGTCGGTTCAGACCATCACCTGCGCATCGCCGTCGATGCTGATCGCCTGGCCGGAGATGCTGGAGCCCTCCTGCGATGCCAGGAACACCGCCATGGCCGCCAGATGCTGCGGCGGGATCAGGCGATGCAGCGACGTGGCCGAGAGCGCGGCTTCCTGGACCGCCTCGACGCTCTGTCCGAGCGCAGCGGCCTTGTTGGCGAAGACCGACTGGATGCGCGGCCCGTCGACCGATCCTGGCAGGATGGCGTTCACCCGGATTCCGAAGCCGCCCAGTTCGATGGCCAGCGACTTGGTGAAGCCGACGACGGCCCATTTCGCGGCCGCATAGGGTGTGCGCATGGAAAATCCGAGCCGCCCCGCGAGCGACGACAGATTGACGATGCTGGCATTCGGGCTCTGCTTGAGATGCGGTACGGCGAGCCGGGTGCAATTGTACTGGCCGGTGATGTTGACTGCCAGCGTGCGGTCCCACTCCGCCGGGTCGATCTCCTCGACGCGCCCCGTCGGCCCGGCGATGCCGGCATTGTTGACCAGCACGTCGAGGCCGCCCAGCGCGTCGATGGTTTCGGAAAACAGGCGCTCGACGTCGCCGCGGTCGGAGACGTCGGCGAGGCTGAAGCTCACGCCGTCGAAGTCGGCGGTCGCCCCGTCATCCTCGCGGATATCGCAATAGTGCACTCTGGCGCCGGCGGCGTGGAAGGCTCGCACCATTTCCAGTCCGATGCCCGAACCGCCCGCCGTCACCAGCACCCGCAAGCCGTCAATTCCCGCAGCCATCGTGGCCATCATCCTTCTCGTGCGGCCGACGGCACGTCGCCAGTCGCCAAAATGAAATTGGCCGCGGCCCTGATGTCGTCGGCCAGCGCCTGGCGCGCGGCGGCTCCGTCGCCGGCCTTCAGGGCGGCGATCAGCCTGGCATGGTGCTTGTGCGCCTCCACTTCCTTCAGGCGCCGTCCGCTGGCCCGCAGATCGAGATTGATGACAGGCCCGACCTGCAGCCAGAGGCCGTCGATGATCTGGAGGAGGTTCGGCATGTGCGCCGCCCGGTAGACGGCGAAATGCATGTCCTTGTTCAGCTTCAGCGCCGCGGCGCCGTCCGGGTCGGCCTCGGCGCTCACGGCGGCGAACTGCGTGTGGAAGCCGCATGCCGCTGCGATCTCGTGGGGCGCCGCGCGCTCGGCGGCGTATTGGGCCGCCAGCCCTTCGATCTCCGCCCGGATGATCGTCAGTTCGGCAAACCGCTCGCGCGTCATGATCGGCACGCGAATGGCCCGGTTGGGCAGGATTTCGAGCGCGCCTTCGGCCGACAGCCGGCCGACCGCCTCACGTACCGGCATCGGACTGGTCCCCACGGCTTCGGCGAGGCCTCGCAGCGTGAACTTCTCCCCCGGCGCAACCTGACCGGCCAGCAGCAATTCGCGAATGTCGCGATAGACGACCTCGCTCAGGGTGACACGGGAAACCCGCGCCACCTTCTCCGCCAACCCTGTCTCCAAACCGCGCATACCGGAACCTTCATCAGCCGCTTCGTTGCATCGGATATGGCAACGACGGAGTATTTGAACAGCTTTGACATATGTGATCACAGATGACAATAATCGCGGCGTGAGGCGACGTGCAGGCAGCTCGGGAGGAGCTCACCGGCACAGCAACAGCCGCGCTCACGGCGAATCCACCGGAGGAAACGGCATGGCTCATTCGATCATTCGGCCCGATCGCAGGCAGCTCATCAAAGGCATCGGCACGACGGCGCTGCTTGCAGGTCTCGGCGCCCCCTACGTCGCTCGTGCCCAGAGCGAGACCGTGAAGATCGGTCATCTGACCCCGCTTACCGGCTTTCTCGGACCGCTCGGCGAATATGCCCAGCTCGGCGTCCAGCTGGCGGTGGAACAGCTCAATGCCGACGGCGGCATCAACGGTCGGCAGGTCGAGCTCCTCATGGAGGACAGCGTCAACCCGGCGACCGCCTCGACCAAGGCCGAGCGCTACATCAAGCGGGACAACGTCGCCTGCATCATCGGCGAGATAAGCTCGGCCTCGGGCCTGGCGATCGCCCAGGTGGTCGAGCGCAACAGCAAGCTGTTCTTCAATACCGGGTGCAATTCCGACGCCCTGCGCGGCAGCGACTGCAGCCGCTTCATGTATCATGTGGAGGCGTGCAATTCGCAGTATGTGAAGGGCGTCGGATCGGCGTTCCTGCGCGACGGCCTCGTCGACGGCAAGAAGATCTACTTCCTGACGGCCGACTACGCCTACGGCCAGGACCTGTCGCGGGTCGGCAAGAAATACATCGAGGCCAATGGCGGCAACGTCGCCTGGGAAGACCTGGTCCCGACCGATTCCACCGACTTCAGCGCCTACATCCTGAAGATCCGCCAGGCGGAGCCGGACCTGATCATCTCCAATCTCGCCGGCAACCAGATCACCAATTTCGTCAAGCAGTACACCGAATACGGACTCGACTTCCCGTATGGCGGCTTCGGCTTCGACACGGCCGTCGCCTGGGGCGCCGGCAAGGGCAATTTCGGCGGCGAATGGCCGGTGGTCTGGCACCACAACCTGACCGCGCCGGGCGCGAAGGTATTCGTTGCGGCCTTCACCGAGAAATACGGCAAGCCACCCGAGAACCAGGCTTGGGGTGACTATTTGGCGACGAAGCTCGTGGCGCAGGCCATGACGGCCACCAAGGCAACCGATGCAGAAGCGCTGATCGAATATTTCGACGACGAGCCGAAGCTCGACATCCTCAAGGCGCGGCAGGGCTATTTCCGCAAGCGGGACCACCAGCTGATCCAGGAGATGTACACCATGACGGCCAAGCCGCTGGACGAGCTGGAAGACGAATGGGACCTGATGCTGCTCGGCAATGCCGTGCCCGGCGAAGGCGATGATCTGGAGGCGATCGCGCCGACCGAGGAAGAGAACGCCTGCACCCTCAGCGCAGCCTGAGGTCGGCCCGGATATCCCCGCGCCGCATCGCCTGATGCCGCGCGGGGCACCGTCCGCAAAGCTGTTCGCTTCCCGTTTCCGATCGTCCTGAAGGGGTCGCCCCCGTGCCGCTCGAGTTCATCTTCATCATCGAGCAGGTCGTCAACGGCCTGTTCGTCGGGGTCAATTATCTGCTGATCGCCCTTGGCCTGTCGCTGATCTTCTCGCTCGGCGGGATCGTCAATCTGGCCCATGGCGGCTTCTACGCGATCGGCGCCTATCTGGTCGTCCTGCTGTTCGACATGATCGGCTACCCGGCCTTCGCAGCGGCGCCACTCCTGGTGGCCGTCATCGGGGTCGGCGTCGAGCGGGTGTTCCTGCGACCGTTCTACAAAGCCGATCCGGCGCTCAGCCTGCTGCTGACCTTCGGCCTTGCCATGGTGATCGAGCAGTCACTGCGGATGATCTTCGGCGCAACGCCGAGACCCTTCTCGATCCCGGAATTCTTCCGCGGCCAGATCCTCATCGGCGACTTCATCTATTCGCGCTATCGCTTCGCCATCCTCCTGGTGGCGACGCTCGCCGTCGCCGGACTCTGGTGGCTCCTGCAGCGCACCCCCTTCGGCCGGATCGTGCGGGCCGGCATCCAGGCACCGGACATGGTCGGCGCGCTGGGCATCTCGCTCAAGCCCTATCTCACGATCGTCGCCGCCCTCGGTCTCGGCCTTGCGGGCCTGGCCGGCGCGATGATGGCACCGATCACCGGCGTCCATCCCGCCATGGGCGCGGAGGTCCTGATCCCGGCCTTCGTCGTGGTCGTCATCGGTGGGCTGGGCTCGTTCTGGGGCGTGATCTTCGCCGCCCTTCTCGTCGGCGTCGTGCGCGGGCTGACCGTCTATTTCTATCCGCCGGCTGCCGAAGCCTCGATGTATCTCCTCATGCTCCTCGTCCTGCTCTTCCGGCCACGCGGCCTGTTCGGCGAGCGGATCGCACGGTTCGAGTAGGCGGGTCTCATGCTGTCCAGATATCTCAACATCGCCATCGCTGCCGTCGCGCTCGTCGTGCTGCCGTTCTTCATGCAGGCGATCGGCCTGACGATCGACTCGGCCATCGACGTGATCGTCCTCGCGACGGCGGCGCTCGCCCTCAATCTGCTGTTCGGCTACACGGGCCTGATCTCCTTCGGCAACGGCCTGTGGTTCGGGCTCGGCATCTATGCCGCGGCCCTGGCGCATCTGCACTGGTTTCCCGGGCAGATGCTGCTGCCTGTGATTTTCGCGATCCTGGTCGTGGCGGCGCTGTCGCTGGTGCTGGGCTTTCTCATCCTGCGCCGCACCGGCGTCTATTTCTCCCTGCTGACTCTCGCCTTGACCGCACTGTTCTACGCCATCGCCTTCCGCTGGACGGAGGTCACCGGCGGCGAGAACGGCCTCGGCGGCATTGCGCGACCGTCGCCGTTCGGCATCGCGACGACGACCAGCGCCAGCTACTACGTGCTGGCCGCGATCGTGGTCTTCGTCCTGATCTTCGCCATCCAGCGCTTCGTGCGCTCGCCGATCGGCACGGTCCTCGTCGCGATCCGCGAAAACGAGGAGCGGGCGCGGTTCCTCGGCTATGCGACGCCCACATACAAGCTGATCTGCTTCGTGGTCTCGGCGACGGTCACCGGGCTCGCCGGAACCCTCTTCGTCTTCCATCACCGCTTCGCCTCTGCCGATCCCCTGTCACCGGCTTTTTCCGGCGAACTCCTCGCAATGGTGCTGATCGGCGGCTCGCGCAGCTTCCTCGGCCCGGCGCTGGGCGCTCTCTTCTACGTCCTGTTCCGCGAATTCCTGTCGCAATGGACCGGCGACTGGCTGTTCTATTTCGGTCTCCTGTTCGTCGGCTTCATCATGTTTTCGCCGACCGGCCTCGTCGGCGTCGCGGGGCGGTTGCTCTCCCCGTTCCTGCCGAAGCGCACGACGGCCGGCGCCATGGCCAACCGGTCCATCGCCGAAGCCGAACCCCTGCCCGACTTCCTGCGCCCGGCCGACGACAGCCGCGACACGCTGCTCGACGTGCACTCGCTCGCCAAGAACTACGGCTCTGTCCAGGCGGTGAAGGACGCCAGCTTCTCGGTGCGCAGGCGCACGCTGCACGCACTCATCGGTCCGAACGGCGCCGGCAAGACCAGCGCCTTCAACCTGATCTCCGGCATGGCGGCGCCGAACCGGGGCACTGTGATGCTGGGAGGCGAGAACATTGCGGGGCTGCCGCCCGAAGCCGTCTGCCAGCGGGGACTGGCGCGCTCGTTCCAGATCACCAATCTGTTTCCCACGCTCAGCGTCGGCGAAAACCTGCGCCTCGGTGTCCAGGCGACCCACAAGAGCCGCTTCAACCCCTGGATCGAGGCCGGCTCGATCGCGCGCATCAATGCCGAAACCGCCGACATCGCCCGCTTCCTGGGGGTGCGCGGCATGGAAAATGCAGAGGCCGGGGCCCTCTCCTATGGCGGCCAGCGGGTCCTGGACATGGGTCTTGCCATCTCCTCCAAGCCCCGGATCCTGCTCCTCGACGAACCGCTGGCGGGTCTGGCAGCAGCCGAGCGCGAACGCATCGGCAATCTGATCCGCAAGATCGCCGACGAAATCCCGGTGCTTCTGGTGGAACACGACATCGACCGGGTCTTCGACATGGCCGACGCGGTGACCGTCATGAACGGCGGCGAAGTGCTGGTCGACGGGACGGTCGAGGAGACGCGCAACGACAAGCGCGTCCAGGACATCTACATCGGGTCCGGCGTCGCGGCGCTGGCTGCCCGCGATCTTGCCTCGGCCGCCCGGCCGGAGGTGCTGCTGTCGATGCAGAACATCGACACCTTCTATGGCAAGAGCCAGATCCTCAGCGACGTCTCGCTGGAGGTCCATCAGGGCGAGATCGTCGCGCTGCTCGGCCGCAACGGCGCCGGCAAGACGACGCTCCTGAAGACGCTGATCGGCATCGCGCCGCCCGCGTCGGGATCGGCCGCGCTCGCCGGCGAACCGATCTCAGGCCTGCCCTCCGCCGAGATCGCACGGCGGGGCGTCGGCTACGTGCCGCAGGGCCGCGGCCTGTTCTCCGGCATGACGGTGCGCCAGAACCTCGAGCTCGGCCGCCTGAAACGTCTCACCGGTGCCGGCCAGCACTGGAGCGAGGAGCGCGTGCTGGAATTCTTCCCGCGCCTGGCGGAGCGACTGGACATCGACGCCGACCGTCTGTCCGGCGGCGAGCAGCAGATGGTGGCGGTCGCCCGGGCGCTCGTGGGCGATACCCGGCTTCTGCTGCTGGACGAGCCCTTCGAGGGCCTGTCCCCGGCCATCACCGAGGAATTGTTCAACGCCTTCGACCGGTTGCGCACCGAGGTGTCGATCCTCATCGTCGACCATCATCTGGATCTGGTGCTGAATCTCGCCGACCGTGTCACGGTCCTCGAACGCGGCAGCGTCGTCCACGAGGGCGCTGCCCGGCCGCTGGCGCGGGATCTGGACCTGCGCCGCGAAGTGCTCTGGCTTTGATCTGAAGAGGAAGATCGCTTGACCAAGATTGCAGTCATCGGGTCCGGACTGATCGGACGTGCCTGGGCGATCACCTTCGCCCGCGGCGGATACGAGGTCGCGCTCTACGACCGCGAGGACGGTGCGCCGGCCGCCGCCAGGCAGTACATCGCCAGCGTGCTGCCCTCGCTGGCCGAATTCGACCTTCTCGGCGGCGACCAGCCCGACGACGTCCTCGGCCGCATCGCGATCGCCGCATCGCTGGCCGAGGCGCTCGACGGTGCCACCCACGTCCAGGAGAACACGCCGGAGAACCTGGAGATCAAGCGCGGGGTGTTTTCCGAACTCGAACGCCTCGCCGGCCCGGACACGATCCTGGCCTCCTCGACCTCGGCGATCCTGCCATCGGCTTTCAGCGAGCATCTGAAGACCCGCGAGCGCTGCCTGGTCGCCCATCCGATCAATCCGCCGTACCTCGTGCCGGCCGTCGAGATCGTCCCGTCACCCTGGACAAGTGCCGAGGCGAGCCAGCGGACCGCGACGCTGATGCGCGACGCCGGGCAGTCGCCCATCGTGATGAAGAACGAGATCGACGGCTTCGTCATGAACCGCATGCAGGGCGCGCTCCTCGACGAGGCATTCCGGCTGGTCAGTGACGGCTACGCCTCGCCCGAGGACGTGGACATCGGCATCCGCGAGGGACTGGCCCTTCGCTGGAGCTTCATGGGGCCGTTCGAGACGATCGATCTCAATGCGCCGCAGGGCGTGCGCGACTACGTCCAGCGCTACAAGGGCATCTACCAGACGATCGGGCCGTCCCAGCAGCGCCGGGTCGACTGGACCGGACCGGTGCTCGACACCATCGAGGCCGACCGCCGCGCCCGATTGCCCGCCGACCAGCTTGGCGACCGCCAGGCATGGCGCGACCGACGCCTGATGGCGCTCGCGGCGCACAAGCGCCAGAGCGACCACGACACGAATTCCTGAAGGAGACCGACATGGCCCCACGCAAAGTCGTCATCACCTGCGCCGTGACGGGCGCGATCCACACGCCGACAATGTCGCCGCATCTGCCGATCACGCCGGACCAGATCGTCGCCGACGCCGTCGCGGCCGCGGAGGCCGGCGCCGCGATCCTGCACCTGCACGCGCGCAATCCCGAGACCGGGCAGCCCGACCAGACGATCGAGGCCTTCGAGCGCTTCCTGCCGCGCATCAAGCAGCAGACCAACGCCGTCATCAACATCACCTCCGGCGGCAGCCCCTACATGAAGGTCGAGGAGCGCGTGCGCCCGGCCGCCCGATTCAAGCCGGAAGTTGCCTCGCTCAATATGGGATCGATGAATTTCGGCCTCTTCCACCTCCTCGACAAGTACAAGGAGTTTAAGCACCCCTGGGAAAAGGAGCATCTGGCCAATACGAAGGACCTCGTGTTCCGCAACACCTTCAAGGACATCGAGTACATTCTCGACACCTGCTACGACAACGGCACGCGCTTCGAGTTCGAGTGCTACGATATCGGCCATCTCTACAATCTGAAGCACTTCCTGGAACGGGGGCTCGTCAAGCCACCTTTGTTCGTCCAGTCGGTCTTCGGCCTGCTCGGCGGCATCGGGCCGCATCCGGAAGACGTCATGCACATGAAGCGCACCGCCGACCGGCTGTTCGGCGACCAGTATCGCTGGTCGGTTCTCGGCGCGGGACGCCATCAGCTGGCGATCGCGGCCCAGGCCGCATCCATGGGCGGCAACATCCGCGTCGGTCTCGAGGATTCCCTGTGGGCCGGAGCCGGAAAGCTCGCGACCTCGAATGCCGACCAGGTGCGCCTCGCACGCTCGATCATCGAAGGGCTCGGCCTCGAAGTCGCAACCCCCGACGAAGCCCGCGGCATCCTGGAGCTGAAGGGCGGCGACAAGGTCGACATCTGACGCGCCGGCTGGCGGCGATACGCGGGCAAGACAGCGGCAAGCCTCAGGACGGCTTCGCCCTGCGGCTTGCCGCTGCCGCGCGCTATGCGCAGGCTACCGGACAATGATCCGGTATGCCGAGACCTCAAGCTGGCAATGAGCCAGGCCCACTTCGTCAGGGCGATGACGGAGGCTATCGGCAACTTTTGTCGCGGCGCTGCGCGTGCCGCGACGCTCCCGGTTGCTTCAGGGGCCTGCGAGCTTTCGCACGCCGACGGAGTGCTCCTTAAACGTCCGCCACACGATCGCAGTACGGTTACTGGGTCGAACTGCTACTGGTGGCTCGATGGAACGCCTCCCGCGCGGCCTGATGGGCCCGATCGAAGGTGGCGCGCGTCTCCGCCAAGGCGGCGTTGAGGGCTGACCAGGACTCGTTTCCCGCCCGGGCGACGTCCTGCAGTTTCTTCTCCGCGGCGGCCGCATCGTCCTTCATGCGGGCGACGGTCGCATCGATTTCCCGCCGGCGCTCGATGGCGAATTCTTTCCCGGCTGCATTCAGCTTGTCTGCGGTGTCACGCCACGCATTCAATTGCGCTGTGACCTGGCTTTGGAACACAGCCTGCTGGTGCTCGATCCCCTTGCCGAATGTCTCGAGGTATTTCTCGGTCTCGGCCTGAAAGTCCTTCCACTCGGCTTCCAACCGTGCCTTGGCCCCGTCCGCGACGGCCCCGCCCAACGCGGCGTTCGCCCGCAATCATAGCTGGGTTAGGGCCTTCCGGCAGCGCAGGTCGTGCAGTGGCCGGCTTCGCCAACCGGACCGGCTTCACCGACGACGCCGGCCTTGGCGCCCCTGAAGCGCGATCAGCCGCGCGGAGAAGGCCGCCAGCCCGTCCTGCACGTTCGCCGCGCGGCGCAGCGGCTGCTTGGCCAGCGCGTTGACCATGGCCAGTGTGTTCTTGACCCGGGCCTTCCTGCAGGGTGCTTCGACTATCTACGCGTCTGAATCAACAGACGCTTCGGGAGACGGTCGACCGAGCGGCGACAGTGCTGACCTTGCCCGGGTCAGGTCCGCTTGCGCTTGGTGAATACCCGCTCGACATGGTGGGCTTCCACGAACTGCGCCAGCCGCTCGGCGATCTCCGGCGGCATCGGCGCGACCTCCACCATCAGGTCGCCGATCTCGGTCAGCGACTCGCCTTCGGCCGGGTCGGCGGTCACCGAGACGAGCCGGATGCCCGGTTCCTCGTCGCTCAGCGCCAGCGTCACCCAGAGGCCGGGGCGCCCCGAGGTCAGGTTGTCGCGATAATTGCCGGTCTCGCCCCGGTGGAACTCGACGGCCCGCGCACCGGCATAAAGGATCACGGCGTCGCCCTCGCCGCCCAGGACATGGCCGGGGTCCGTGCCCACCGCTTCGGGGATGATCGCCGCGACCCGCCAGGCATGGTCGATCCAGGGGCTCTTCGACGGCCGGCGCTCGACGAGGACGCCGACGCGAAAGGTCGGCCGGTCCGTGCTCACGCGACCTCCGCCGGCGAGCGCAGCGGCAGGCCGGCAATCAGGTTCTGCGGCTTCATCCGCACCACGCCATCCGGCGGGAGGGCGAGGAACAGCCAGACCGGACGGGCGCCGATTGCGGGGAGCGCCTCGGCGGAATCGGTGAAGGTCAGGGAGAAGATGCCGATGATCCGCTCCAGGTCTGCCGTGGCCACCTCGTCGCCGCGCCAGACGCTGTTGCCGATCCGGCTGGCTTCGGCGTCGAGGCCGACGAACCAGGCCCAGTCGTCGTCATCGACCCGCGCCACCGGCGTCACCTGCACCCGCACGGCGAGGAGATGGTCTATCCAACGCTCGATCGCCTCGGCGAGGCCGGCGCGGGAGGCAGGGCCCGAAGCGAAGCTCAGTACCAGCTCGAAGGCTTCGTCGCGGTGGAAATAGGAGGCGGCGTTCTCGGCATCGAGCACGTCGAGTTCGGCGACCGCGGGCTCTGCGAACATCGCCAGCAGCGGCGACTTGTGGCGATCCTGCTCCTGCATTTCGACGATTTCGGCATCGGCCAGAAGCAGGGCGCCGTCATGTACGCTGGCCCGCTGCGGCCGGAAGAACAGCTCTGCCGAACGCAGCACGAACGGGTCCTCGCAGCCATCGAGGGCATTGCGCAGGACCACCTGCGCCAGCTGGTTGAGAAAGAGATGCGGCGTGCCGGACATGTCCCCGCGCACCAGCTGCAGATAGGCCGCTTCCAGGGTGGGCGCCGCCCGCAGCCGGTCGCGGAAGGCCAGCATCACCTGCCAGTTCTCGCGGGCATCCGCGTCGTCCAGCGCGGCGATCTCGGCTTGTGTGACGGGTCGCCGCGGATCGGCCAGCAGACTGGCATGCAGCGCCCGCTCCACCGCACAGGCCTCCGGCGGCGGCACCAGTTCCGGCCGGGCGAAATAGGCCTTCAGGAATTCGTCGGTCACGATCAGATGGCCGGATTCGTTGCGGTCGAGAAGCTGGTGCCCCGACGATACCCAGAACTCGCTCATGTCATGTCTCCAGAGCCGGGCGTCATGGCTGCGACCTGCCGAGGGAACGGATGTCCAGATGCTCGGCATAGGCGTCGTCATCGTCGTCGATCTCGACGAAGCCGAAGGCCCGGGAATGATCGATGGCACCCTCGCGCCGATGCAGGGTGCGGAAGCGCTCGCGGATGTCGCCATTCTCGACGCTGCGCTGCACCGCCAGCATGGTGTTCACCGGGTGGTCGCAGAGTGACGCGGCAAACGCCACTTCCTCTTCCGCGGCCGGCCGCGCGGTGGCGACATCCGGCGCGCCGAGATGTTTCACCAGCTGCGCCGCCAGGGTCTCCACCACGAATTCGCGTTCTGCCTCGCTCGCCTCGCTCACCACGACAAGTGTCGACCAGCCGAAGCTCGTAACGCCCAGAAGTCCGCCCCTGAACGCCTGGCGCTCCTTGCCCGCCAACGACGCGACGTCGCGGTTCCAGAAACGGAAGGTGCCACTGACTGCCCATTCGCCGGGTTCGGCCGCCTCTGCGAAGACGAACTCGTCGGACGGATCCATGCGGATCGTGCGTGGCAGTTTCAAAGCCAGGGTTCCCCCGTTGCCGGATCGCGCCAGGATGGCGCCGTCAGGGCCGTGGCAAGCGACCGGCGCTCCCCATCGCGCAGGGTGTCGCCATTGTCCAGCAGCGCGGTGTCCGCCGTATCCGGCGCGTGGGCGAGCCAGCGCGCGCGCACCCCGGCAAAGCCCTGCTCCTGCCATGTGTCCATCTCGCGCAGGAAGTAGCGTGCGAAGCCCTCGACGACAGTGGCCGGATCGAGTTCGTCGAAGCCCTGCTCGTCCAGCCCGCCGAGAAGCCGCCGCAATCCTGGTTCGCCGGCGCGCATGACGACGGTGCGGATGGTGCAGCCGAGCACCAGCCAGTGCGGCACATCGTCCTCCGCCGTATCGCTGGGCCAGGACAATTCGAGGCCGCCGACCAGCGCCCCGTCGACGCGGACCGTGTCGGGCCAGTCGATGGTGACGCCGTGCTGCGCCGGGGCATGGACCGCAAGCGCGAGGACGATGGCGTTGCCGGCGGCATGGATGACCCGGCGGGCCGCCTGCAGCGGCTCCTCGGGCTCCAGTACCAGCGCGAATTCGGCCACGTGGAAGCGCCGCGCCCAGACCAGCGTGCCGGCGCCGGAACGGGCTGCCAGCGATTGCGCGTGGGCCATGGCATTGCCGGCTTCGCGCAGGCTGACGAGACTGTAGGGCGGCGGCAGGTCCAGCCGGGCGATGGATGGCGACGACATGAAAAAACCACGTGATCCTATTGACTTGCGCCAGTTTAAAATCGTTCTACGCGATGGGTGGACGGTGACACAACCGGCTGCTTCGACCGCTTGAGCACGCCCGAAGGATTGCATCCATCGTGACCGATACAGCAGCCCGGGCCGCCCCCCGGGACATCGCCGAGGCGGCGCTCGCCGCCCTGCCTCCGGCGCGACCGCCGCTGCTGTCCCTGGTGAGCGATGGCACCATCCTCGTCTATGGCGACGGACCGGCGGCGGTCGAGGCCGGCGTCCGGCTGGCGGACGCGCTGAACGTGACCGTGCTGCTGGACGATGGTGAACTGACGCCGGTCCCCGCCGACCTGCCCTTCCCGGTGGCACGCGGCCGGATCGCTTCGGCGTCCGGGCATTTCGGCGCCTATCAGGCGGTGGTGGACGGCTATTTGGCCCCGGACGGCATGGCGCTGCCCCGCGACGGCGCCGTGTCGCGTTGCGACGTGCTGCTGGACCTGTGCTCTGCCAGCCCACCGATGTTTCCAGCGCATGAAGCGCGCGACGGCTATCTGAAGGCCGATCCGAGCGACCTGGCAGCACTCGACGCGGCGATCGCCGAGGCGGCGGATCTGGTGGGCGAGTTCGAGAAGCCGCAATACATCGCCTTTCGCAAGGAACTCTGCGTCCATTCGCGATCATCCATCACCGGCTGCACCCGGTGTCTCGACGCCTGCGCCATGCAGGCGATCGCCCCGGCGGGGGACCACGTGACGATCGATCCCTATGTCTGTGCCGGCTGCGGCAATTGCGCGGCGGTCTGCCCAACCGGCGCCGCCGCCTACACGCTGCCCGGCGTCGACATGCAGCTCGACCGGCTGCGCACGCTCCTGACGCGCTATCGCGCCGAGGGTGGCCGCGACGCCGTCATCCTGTTCCATGACGGCTATGTCGGCCAGCCGCTGCTCGACGCGATCGGTCCCGCATTGCCAGCCCATGTCCTGCCCATAGCGGTCAACGAGATCAAGCAGATCGGGCTGGAGAGCCTGGCGGCGGCATTCGCCTATGGCGCGTCGAGCGTCGGGATCCTTGCCCGCGTCGCGCCGAAGAACGGCATTGCCACCCTGTCCGGGACCGTGGAGCTGGCGGGTGCCTTCACCGCGGCACTGGGCTATGGCGAGGATTGCTGCCAGATCCTGCATGCCGACACGCCGCACGAGGTGCTGGCGGGCCTGGCCGCGTTGCCGCTGGGCCGCCCGGCACCCCAGCCGGCCAGCTTCGCACCGGTGGGCAGCAAGCGGGATCTGCTGGAGACGAGCCTGCGCATGTTGCATCAGGTCGCCCCGGCACAGGTGGAGCGCATCGCGCTGCCTTCCGGCGCACCTTTCGGCAGCGTCCATGTCGAGGCCGACGGCTGCACGCTCTGCCATGCCTGCGTGACCGCCTGCCCCACCGGGGCGCTGTCGGCCAGCGAGGAGCGTCCGCTGCTCAGCTTCTCCCACGGCGCCTGCGTCCAGTGCGGCCTGTGTGAGGCGACCTGCCCGGAACGGGTGGTCACGCTCCAGCCCGAACTCGACTTCGCCGCCTGGAACGGGCCGCGCCGGATCCTGAAGGAAGAAGAGCCCTTCTGCTGCATCCGCTGCGCCAAGCCGTTCGGTGCCAGGAGCACCATCGAGCGGATCGTCGCCAAGCTGGAAGGCAAGCACTGGATGTTTGCCGGCGACAATGCCCGTCGCCTCGACGCGATCCGCATGTGCGAGGACTGCCGGGTGGAAGCGGTGCTGAACGAGGGGATCGACCCTTATGCCGGAACGGCCCGTCCGAAGCCGCGCGTGGCCGAAGACTACGACGCCCCGGCGGACCCCGGTACGCGTCGAAACTGACGATTCAGCAACCCTCGACGGGCCGGCTCCCGCAGCTAGTTCAAAACCCGGCAAACCGGGACGATAGATGACAAGGCAAGGGCGGCAGGCTTGAGCAACGAATTCTTCTCGCGTTGGTCGCGCCGCAAGCGCGAACTGGACGAAGCGGCGGACGCCGACCGCAGGGCCGACAGCGAGCGCCAGACCCGCGACATGGGGCAGAAAGCCGATCCGGAGGCGCCGGCATCGGATGTCCCCGGCGCCCCCGCGCCTTCAGGCGACGCCCCGGTTGCGACCGCCGACACGCCCATCACCCCAGAAGAGCTGGCTGCCCTGCCCGATCCCGATGCCCTGACCGCGACCTCCGACGTCACCGCCTTCCTGCGCAAGGGCGTTCCGGCCTCGCTGCGCAACCGGGCGATGCGCCGGCTGTGGTCACTGGACCCGGCGATCCGCGATTATGTGGGCGATGCTCGCGACTATGCGTGGGACTGGAACGTGCCGGGCGGCGTGCCGGTCTCCGGACCGCTCTCGGCCACCACCGACGTCAAGCAGATGGTGCGGGACATCTTCCGTCGGGAGAAGGCGCCGGCCGCAGGTTCGGGTGAGCCGGCCGCCGAGGCCGATCCATTGCCGACCGCTCACGGGTCACACGGCGAACCGGAGAGGCGTGACACCGCAGCGGACGAGGTTGCGACGGCGCGCGCTGCCCATCCGCCTACACAATCGCTTGAACCCGCCGCGCCCGCACACGCCAGCCCTGCGGAACGAACGATCGAAACGGCATCGGACGCGATGGCGGAACCCCCGCAAAGACGGCCGAGACGCCATGGCGGAGCCCTGCCGGATTAGGATAGGCGTCAACAGATTGGAATGGTTCAAAAAAGACTTGAACCGGTGCTGCAACCATCTAGGTTCGCGTTGAAAATCAGCAGGTAATGCGACGCGCATGAAAGCGGCACGATGACGGACAGGCCTGCCGAAACCACCCTTCGCGACGTTGCGCCGAAGCCGCGCGCGCCGGCCGATCCTCTCGATACGCACCGCGCCGAGCATTATGGTCTGCTGGCCGTCCTCACCACCAGGGTACCCACTGCCGAGACACTGGCGCTGGTAGCCGGCCTGACCGGTGACGCAAGTCCCCTCGGCCGCAGCCATGCCGAGCTGGCGCAAGCGGCGCAGCGCGCCGATCCGGTGCGGCTGGAGCGCGAGTATTTCCGCCTGTTCATCGGCGTCGGCCGGGGCGAACTGATGCCGTACGGCTCCTACTATCTAACCGGCTTTCTGCGGGAAAAGCCCTTGGCGCGCCTGCGGCAGGATCTGGCAGAGCTGGGCATCGAACGGGCCGAGGACCTCGTCGAGCTCGAGGACCATGTCGGCGTCCTGTGCGAAATCATGGCCGGCCTGATCGACGGGCGCTTCGAAGCGTCCGAGGCGGACGTGCGGCGGTTCTTCACCCGGCACGTCGAGCCGTGGATGCCCCGCTTCTTTGCGGATCTCGAAACCGCCGGATCGGCCGATTTCTACCGCCGTGTCGGCAGTGTGGGCCGCAATTTCATGAGCATCGAGACAGAATCGCAGGCGCTGGTCGCATGAGACCACCCGGCGACGATTTGCACGGCATGCGAGCCGTCAGGAACAAGGAGACGACCATGGCGACGGACAAGCCTGATCTCAATCGACGTGCTTTCCTTCGCAAGGCGACGGGCGCCGCCGGCGCGATGACAGCGGTTGCCGTGACGGCGCCCGCCTTCGTCGATGACGCCGCGGCCTACGATCCCGGCGACGACGAGACCCGAACCAAATACCAGCCCGACAGCCCGGACGTTCAGGCGTTCTACCGGACCAACGGATACGAAACGCTGCAGGACAATTGAGGGCGACCATGCTCACCAAACGCAAGGCCGGTCAGCCCGGTCAATTCTGCTCTTCCGTATCGACCGCCCGTCCGTCGGGGCTCGATCGCCGCGCCTTCCTGAAGCATTCGGGTCTTGCCGTCGGCGGGCTTGCCGCTTTCGGCACGCTGATGCCCGGTTCGGTGCGCAAGGCCGAAGCCGTCGCTGCCCCCATGCCTGGCGTGCCGATCGTGATCAAGAAGAACATCTGCACCCACTGCTCGGTCGGCTGCACGGTCACCGCCGAGGTGCAGAACGGCGTCTGGACCGGCCAGGAGCCCAGCTGGGCCAGCCCGATCAACCGCGGCACCCATTGCGCCAAGGGCGCCGCGATCCGCGAGGTCGTGCATGGCGACCGGCGGCTGAAATATCCGCTCAAGCTGGTCGACGGCGAATGGCAGCGTCTGTCCTGGGAGCAGGCGATCAACGAGATCGGCGACAAGATGCTGGAGATCCGCGAGAGCTCCGGCGCCGACGCCATGTATCTTCTCGGCTCGGCGAAGTTCACCAACGAGGGTGCCTATCTGTTCCGCAAGTTCGGCGCCATGTGGGGCACCAATTCGGTGGATCACCAGGCCCGCATCTGCCATTCCACGACGGTGGCGGGTGTCGCCAACACCTGGGGCTACGGCGCCCAGACCAATTCCTACAACGACATCCGCAACGCCAAGACCATGATCATCATGGGTGGCAATCCGGCGGAGGCGCATCCGGTCGCCATGCAGCACGTCCTGGCCGGCAAGGAACTTAACCGCGCCAACCTGATCGTCATCGATCCGCGCTTCACCCGCACCGCGGCCCACGGCACGGAATATCTGCGGCTGCGCGCCGGCACCGACATCCCGGTCATCTGGGGCATCCTGTGGCACGTCTTCGAGAATGGCTGGGAGGACAAGGAGTTCATCCGCACCCGCGTCTACGGGATGGATGAGGTCCGCAAGGAGGTCGCCAAATGGACGCCGGACGAGGTCGAGCGGGTCTCCGGCGTCTCCGGTGAACAACTGAAGCGCGTCGCCTACCTGTTCTCGCAGGAGCGTCCGTCGACGCTGATCTGGTGCATGGGCGCGACCCAGCACACGGTCGGCACGGCCAATGTGCGGGCCTACTGCACCTTGTGTCTGGCCACCGGCAATGTCGGCAAGCCGGGCACCGGCGCCAACATCTTCCGCGGCCACACCAACGTGCAGGGCGCGACCGATCTCGGCCTCGATGTGACCTCGCTGCCGCTCTATTACGGGTTGACGGAAGGCGGCTGGAAACACTGGTCGCGCGTCTGGGAAGTCGAATATGAGTGGCTGCAGAGCCGCTTCGACGAGGTGCCCGCCAAGGGCGGCCGCGAGCCCCGTTCGCGCAAGGACAACATGGAGACGCCGGGGATCACCTCGACCCGGTGGTTCGATGCGGTCAACATGCCCGAGGAGGAGATCGACCAGCGTTCGGCCTTGCGCGGCATGTTCATCATGGGCCATGGCGGCAACACCGTCACCCGCATGCCCGAGATGCTGCAGGCGCTGGAGAAGCTGGAACTCCTGGTCGTCGCCGATCCGCACGCCACCACCTTCGGCGCCATCAAGGGCCGGCGCAACGGCACCTACTTGCTGCCGATCGCCACCTCGCTCGAGACCGACGGCTCGCGCACCGCATCGAACCGTTCGCTGCAATGGGGCGAGAAGATCGTCGAACCGGTCTTCGAGTCCCGTGACGATTACGCCGTGATCCACGATTTCGCGGTCAAGCTCGGCTTCGCCGACCGGATGTTCAAGAACATCTCCACGGCGAACGGCAACGTCTCGGCCGAGGACATCCTGCGCGAGATCAATCGCGGTGGCTTTTCCACCGGCTATTGCGGCCAGTCGCCGGAGCGGCTCCAGGCGCATATGCGCCATCAGGACAAATTCGATCTGGTGACGCTGCGGGCGCCCGACGACACCCCGGAGGTGGGCGGCGAATATTACGGCCTGCCGTGGCCGTGCTGGGGTACCCCCGAGATGAAGCATCCGGGTTCGCCGATCCTCTACCGCACCGACGTGTCGGTGTGGGAAGGCGGCGGCACCTTCCGGGCGCGCTTCGGCGTCGAGCGGAACGGCGAGACGTTGCTGGCCGAGGATTCCTACTCCGAGGGCTCCTGGCTGACCGACGGCTATCCGGAGTTCAATTACGGCATCCTGCGCAAGCTCGGCTGGGACGGCGATCTGCGGCCGCAGGAGCTGGCGACGATCCAGAGGGTCGGCGGCGACAAGGTCGATGCGGTCAGCTGGGCGACGGACCTGTCCGGTGGTATCCAGCGCGTCTGCATGGATCACGGCGTCATGCATTACGGCAACGGCAAGGCCCGGGTGCTCGCCTGGAACCTGCCCGATCCGGTGCCGGTGCATCGCGAGCCGATCTATTCGTCACGCCCGGATCTGGTGGCGCAGTACCCCACCCGTCCGGACGAGCGGCAGTTCCGCATCCCGAACATCGGCTTCTCGGTGCAGCAGGCAGCGATCGAGCAGAATGTCGCCGCGCGCTTTCCGATCATCCTCACCTCGGGTCGCCTGGTGGAATACGAGGGCGGCGGCGAGGAGACACGGTCCAACCGCTGGCTGGCGGAGCTGCAGCAGGAGATGTTCGTGGAGATCAATCCGGCCGACGCCACGGCGCGGGGCGTGCAGGACGGACAGTTCGTCTGGGTGTCCGGCGCGGAGAACGATGCGCGGACGCGGGTGAAGGCACTGGTGACCGAGCGCGTCGCGCCGGGCGTGGCCTTCATGCCCTTCCACTTCTCGGGCCACTACCAGGGCGAGGACCTGCGGTCGAGCTATCCGCCAGGCACCGATCCGATCGTTCTGGGCGAGTCCGTCAACACGATCACGACATACGGTTTTGACCCGGTGACCGGCATGCAGGAGACCAAGGTCGTTCTGTGCCAGATCGCAGCGGCATAAGAGGAGCGACAGACAATGGCGCGGCTGAAATTTCTCTGCGATTCCGATCGCTGCATCGAGTGCAACGCGTGCGTGACGGCATGCAAGAACGAGCATGACGTGCCGTGGGGCATCAACCGACGGCGCGTGGTGACGCTCAACGACGGCAAGCCGGGCGAGCGCTCGGTCTCGATGGCCTGCATGCACTGCACCGACGCGCCCTGCGCGGCGGTGTGCCCGGTCGACTGCTTCTTCACCACCGATGACGGCGTCGTCCTGCATTCCAAGGATCTGTGCATCGGTTGCGGCTACTGCTTCTACGCCTGTCCGTTCGGCGCCCCGCAATATCCGCGGGTCGGCAATTTCGGCTCGCGCGGCAAGATGGACAAATGCACCTACTGCGCCGGCGGTCCGGAGGCCGACAATTCGGAAGCGGAGTATGCCAAATACGGCAACAACCGCATCGCCGAGGGCAAGCTGCCGATGTGTGCCGAGATGTGCTCCACCAAGTCGCTGCTCGCGGGCGACGGCGACATCATCGCCACGATCTACAAGGAGCGGGTCGCCAAGCGCGGCTACGGCACCGGTGCGTGGGGCTGGCAGACGGCCTATCGTGAATCGATCGAGGCCTGAGGAGGCGACGATGAAGACGCTGCGAACCTTCTTCGCCGCCGGCGGTCTGGCACTCGCCATGCTGGCGACGCCGGTTCACGCCCAGCAGGGCGAGGACAATCTGGCGCCGCAGACGGAGGTGGCACCCACAGATGGCGTCCAGACCGATCCGAGTGGCCAGAACCCCACCGCCGAGGTGCCCACCGAGCAGGAGCTGATGCAGGCGCTGCAGGGTGGCCAGATCAACGGCCGGGTCAGCATCCCCGACAGCAAGGCCGCCGTGCTCGAGCAGCCGCAGGGCCGGGAATACCGGAGCTTCCACGAGGCTTGGCTGCCCTGGATCGGCGCCATCGCCATCATTGGCGTGGTTCTGGCTCTGGCCGCGTTCTATTTCTCGCGTGGCCGCATCATGATCGAGGACAGCCCGGAGGTCGGCCGCAAGCTGCTGCGCTTCGGCTTCTTCGAACGGCTGAACCACTGGATGACCGCGACCGCCTTCATCCTTCTGGCAGTCACCGGCCTCAACTATATCTTCGGCAAGCGGCTGCTGTTCCCGCTGATCGGGGCGGACGCCTTCGCCACCTGGAGCTACTGGGCGAAATACGTCCACAACTTCATTGCCTGGGCGTTCATGCTCGGCCTCGTCTTCATGATCGTCGTCTGGATCAAGGACAACATCCCGAGCCGCACCGACATCCGCTGGATCCGCGAGCTCGGCGGCTTCGTCGGCGATCGCCATCCGCCCGCCCATCGGTTCAATGCCGGTCAGAAGATGATCTTCTGGTCGGTCACCTTGGGCGGCCTTGCGCTGTCGATCAGCGGCCTGGTGATGCTCTTTCCGTTCTCGGTGGTGGACATCAACGGCATGCAGATCGCCCAGTATGTCCACGCGACCGTCGGCGTCGTGCTGATCGCCATCATCATCGCCCATATCTACATCGGCTCGCTGGGCATGGAAGGCGCCTACGATGCCATGGGCAGCGGCGAGGTGGATCTGGCCTGGGCTCGGGCGCATCACAGCCTCTGGGTGGAAGAAGAAGAGGCCAAGACGGCCAAGGGTCCGCAGCCGGCCCCGCAAACGGCCCCGGCGGAGTGAAGACAATGCGCATCGCACATTTCGTTCTCTTCGCCGCCACCATCCTGTCGACCGCCTCCCTGGCGCAGACATCCGTCACGCCGGATGCCGGTGGCGCACAGCCGCCGGCCGCCGCCGCCGCCCCTGCTGGCGTTGTTCGCCCGGACGTACCGGAACAGACCGCGTCGAGTGGCGGCCCGGCCAACATCTGTGGCGAACTGGTTGCGTTTCTCACCCCTTCGCCGGAACCCGCCGAGGGCACGGCAGGATCCAACGGCCAGCCAGCCGCGGCTCAGGCCGGCTCCGACAGCCAGCCGTCAGGTCAGCCCGAGACAACGCAGGCTGCCGCCGGACAGCAGGCGAATGATGGCGAGCAGCCTGTGCAGGCCGCCGACGAGTCGGGCGGCGATGAGGGCTCGGCCCAGGATGCGTCGAACCAAGCTGGGGCCGCCGTAGAGGCGCCCGTCGACAGCAACGCGCCGGCAGACACGTCCGGCAACGCCGACAACGCTCCGCAGACATCGGGGCTTAGCGCGCCGATCCCCTCCCCGACCGAAACGACCGAGAAGCGGCCGGACGTGACGCTCGCCGAAGGGCGGGCGATGGCGGAGGCGAATGACCTCGCAAAATGCCACAGCGAAATACGGCGAATGCGGCGGGCCGGCATCGAAATGCCGCCTGAACTCATAGCCCTGGCCGCGCTCGACCTGCGGTATCACCAGCAATCGGGACGCCAGGCTCCCGAACCCGCAGTAGGAGAAGCGCGTTGAAGGCGATCCTCTTCGGTCTGGTCATAGCAGTCGTGATCGGCGTGGTTGCCGCGCTCGTGATCCCGCTGGCACAGGTTCCTGCATTCGAAGCCTACGCGACGGACAGTGTCCGTGTCGGCAATCCCGGCCACAATCTGGTGGGACCCGAATGGGACGAAGCCGTGAGGGAACAGGAGCAACTCTAGCCTGTCAGCTTGCGGCGCGGGCGCAGTACAAGTGCTGAGCCGCCACGTCGGCCGACCCCAAACGGGCGATACTGGGTGTAGCCCATCAGGTCGCCATTGAGCTGCACTGCAGGCGCCTCGGCCAGTTGCGCATCGACCCTTGCAGTGGGGAAGCAACAGCCCGAAACAGTGTCGGGCCTCCAATGCTTCCAACGCTCAGCCGCACGCCATCGAAATAACGCCGACAACGCCGGCGGGATTGATTCAAGAAGCCGCAGCCGCGTCCATCCAGTCCTTGTGACGGGACTCATCGGCATACGCCTTCTGGAAGAAGCCTTGGGCTTCCGGTGTCGCGGCGACATTCTTTGACGCCTGATCGTAGGCCATCTTGGTTTCGATCTCGTTCGTCGACATCGCCTTCAGGATGGTCTTGTCTCCAACGATCGATGCCAGGGCGATCTTGCCAGTGGTGAGATACTGCTTCGCGTCGCCCTCCTGCGGTGCGGCCACTCCAATGACGCCCGCCATCCGGGTCAGTTCCGCCACATGACTTTCGTGGTCTGTCTTGAACTCGGCGATCTTCGCCTTGGACGCGGGATCGTCGAGCTTCTCGATCGTCGCCTCGTAGGCGGCAATCGCATCGTGTTCTAGGATGAGAAGATTTTGAATCAGCTTCTCGAATGTCTTTTCAGTTCCGACTGTGGTGACCATCGGGTTCTCCTTGCCTCTAGGTCAACAGGAAGGGTCGAGCCGTCCCATCTGTTCCGAGGAGCAACCGGTCGGCGATACCCGCAATAGGGTCACCGGTTTTCGACCGCGACCGACCGCGCTTCACCTACTCATGTCAGCCGGCGGTCGCACCGGGAATTCCTATGCACATCAGGCGATTGGACATTTTGCATTTCTGGCCCTGATAGCCGGTAGCCAGCAGCCATCCCGCTCCGGCATCGTGCCCCTTATGGGCCGGCCTGCTCACTTCCAGATTTCCCGCTCTTTCCAGGGCTCACCAAAGGGAACGTCGGCGAACCCCGGCCGTTGCTTCAGACTGGATGGAGCAATCGATAGGAGGAACGCATGGCCGATCCCACAGAGCCGAGGACCACAAACACCAGACCCGCAAGCACCACGCCCAACGCATCAGCCCCCCGTTCGTCATCCGGACATGGTCCCGGGAGCGGTAGCTCCGGTTCGGGGGGCGGGGATTCCGGCAAGAAATGGATATGGATCGCCGTAGCAGCGATCGTAATCCTTGCCCTCCTGTGGTGGCTCTTCGGAAGTGCCTCGACGCCGGACGATGCCGCTATACCGCCCACCACGAGCGAAACAACGATCACGGACCCGGCAGACGGAAACCCCGACGCATCCGGTGATGCCGCCACGATCAATGGAAACGGAGCCGCACCGGCGGACACTTCGCCGCCGCCTGCCGAGCCGTCCACTCCGGCTGCCTCGGATCCAGCCACGACACCTGGGTCGGATGTGGATGGCAGCGGAACGCCGAACCTGCCCGACGACACTGCGCCGGCCCCCGCGCCAGCGGATTGAACGGGAGCCTGCGAGAGCATACGGGCCGGGTGAATGCATCCGGCCCGTTTTGATTTCCACCGCACGGAAGCTTGTTGATCCGTCCGCTACATCGGAACGCGCCATCCGGGTGAAGCGCCCCGCTCACGAGCGCGCCGGATAGCCCATCGAAATGGCCGTCAGTGCTGTCTCTCGCCCGCGAAGATGCCACCTTCGTGACGGGGCAATCCTGCAATCAATGGCGACTGCGTCCTGGCGTCTGATATTGGCGGCGCCGCAGCGGCTGACCGGCAAACCGTCTTACCCGTCCTTCAGCCAGGATCGATCATGCCCCGTTGCCCCGCCTGCGGCGCCCGGGACTTCCGGGCGAGCGAACGATCGGCCCGCCATTCGGGCGAATGGTGCGAATGCGGCCATTGCGGCCTGCTGGCCACCACTGCCGTCCTGGCGTCAGGGGAACTGCCCGCCTTGATCGACGCCAGGCTGGCAGGCGGCCGGTTCGTGCTGGAGGCGGGCGATCCCTTCTTCGTCGAAAGCTACAGCCTGCGCACCCTCGCCCTGTCGCGCGGCCTTGTCGCCCGGCCGGTGGGCGAGGTCCAATGCGCGGCACTGGCCGCCCCCTACCAGGAGCGCCCGGCGGTCGCGGACCTGCTCCCGCTCGCTGCTTGTCCCTCGGTCCCCGTGTCCCTCGTCATGCTGTGCAGGTCATCCGATCTCGCCTCCTTCCCCAAAGCGCTCGCGCCGGCCAGCAAGGCGTTCGACGATCTCTGTCTCGTCGTCGATGCGGTGGAGGCAGACGTGACAGCGTGGCCAAGGGCGGCAGACTGGCCGCATCCAGTGAGGTTGTTGCGGCGGCCGCTGGCTGGCGATTTTGGTGGCCAGCGCAATGCCGGCCAGGCGATGGCGCGGCACGACTGGGTCCTGCAGCTCGACGCCGACGAAACCCTGGACGCGGCCAGCTTCGCCGCGCTCGGGCGTGTCGCGGCCCTCGCCGAGCCCTGCGGCTCGGTCTCCATAGGGCTGCCCCGGCGCAATCGCGTCGATGGCATCCTCTCGGACCTCTTCCCAGACATCCAGTACCGGCTGAACCGGCGATCGGTCCACTTCGACGGCAAGGTGCATGAACGCCCGGCCCTGCCGCGTGGCTGGCGCGACGGCTTCATCGCGCCAAACCTGTGCATCGACCACCATCTGTCCCGCGCCCATGTCGAACGCCGATCCACCCGCTACGAGGCGATGGACCCCGGCAAGGGCCGTCTGTTCGAGCGCGAGGCCTTGCTGACCTCCTATAGGGACTGACGCCGATACGCCCGCGCCGCCTCGTAGAGCGCCAGCGTTTCGGCGCCGAGGGTCTGGCGGGTGAACCGGCCTGCGGCAGCCAATGCCCGGCCATGCAGGCGCATGCGCAGATCGGCGTCGGCGAGCGCCGGCCGCAATACATCGGCCAGGGCGGCCCCCGTGGCGTCGGCCGCCAGCAGCCCGGCGCCGCTGTCACCGATCACCTGCCGCGCCGACGGGTCCACCCTCAGGCCGATCACCGGGCGCCCGAAGGCCAGCGCCTCCTGGTAGACGAGGCCGAAGGATTCGTAGCGTGACGGCGCGACGACGAGATGCGCCGTCCGGTAGGCGGCATCGAGCGCCGCGTCGTCGAGCCGGCCGCGCAACACAAGGTGTTTCCGGACGCGCGGGCCGAGTGGCGGCAAATCGGCTTCGCCGATCCCGACGAGATCGAGCCGGAAGCGCGGCAGCGTCCCGGCATCGGCCTCATCGGCCAGGATCGCCATCGCATCCATCAGGCAGTCGAAGCCCTTGCGTGCTTCCGCACGGCCGACGAACAGCAGCCGCATTCGCTCCCCGGCCGGCGGATACGGCGCATCGTCTGCCCGCTCCAGGCGTTCGGGCGGCAGCGACAGGCCGATCACCGCCCGCGGCGCGTGCGTGTCGAGACCGTACAGGTCCTGCACCTTGTCGCCGTGGCTCGACGTGTTGAAGATGTGGCCGGCCGAGCGCCGGGCGGTCGCCGC
Organism: Aurantimonas sp. A2-1-M11; assembly: GCF_036549475.1. Taxonomy (NCBI): domain Bacteria; kingdom Pseudomonadati; phylum Pseudomonadota; class Alphaproteobacteria; order Hyphomicrobiales; family Aurantimonadaceae; genus Aurantimonas; species Aurantimonas sp. A2-1-M11. The sequence continues at coordinate 147,320 of NZ_JAZHLI010000001.1, forward strand.
CTCCAGCCGGCAGGCGTACCGACCGTCGATCCGGTCACGCAGATGGCCCGAGACGGCGCCGGTCGAGATGGCCGGGGTGGAATGACGCGTGACGAAGGGCAGTCCCGGTATCTTGCTGGCGAAAGCACCCGGCGCATACCAGTTGGTCGCCTCCAGGCAGTCGAAGGGCTGCGCCCGATGATCGGCCGCGATCCGCTGCGCGAACCAGCGCGGGGCCACCAGATGGCCGATCACCGCCCGCCGTCGCAGCCAGCTGCCGGGCCCGCCATCCGGCGGCAGGCATCCGATGATCCGGACGCCGTCGATGTCGGTGCTGCCCCGACGATCCAGCGTGTAGACATGGGCCTCGGCGCCGGCCGCCGCGAGGCTTTCGGCGACCTCGCGCGCGGCGACAGCCAGGCCGCTGGCGCTTGGCGGATAGTCCCAAGCGATCAGTGCCGTACGAAGGCCGCTCATGCGTCGAGCAGAGTGCGATAGAGCCGCAGATAGTCCTCGGCCATGCGCCTCGCGGTGAAGCGCGCCTCGAAGCGGGTGCGGATCGCCGCGCGGTCGAGATCGGCCGCCCGCTTCAGGGCCGCGGCCGCCTCCGCCTCGTCGCGCACGACGAAGCCGGTCACCCCGTTCTCTACGATTTCCGGCACCGAGCCCCGGTCGAAGGCGATCACCGGCGTGCCGCAGGCCATCGCCTCGATCATCACCAGGCCGAAGGGCTCCGGCCAGTCGATGGGAAAGAGCAGCGCCGCGGCCGACCCGAGCAGCGCCTGCTTGCCGCGATCGTCCACCGGACCGACGAACACCGCGGCGTCGCCGAGCAGCGGCGCGACCTTCTCGTCGAAATAGGTCGGGTTGCCGACATCGACGGCACCGGCCAGCCTGATCGGCAGGCCGGCGGCACGAGCGATGCGGATCGCGGCATCGGGCTGCTTCTGGTCGGTCATCCGCCCGACGAAGGCGGCATATCCGCCCTCTCCCGCCCCCAACCGATAGCGCGTCTCGTCCAGCCCGTGATGCACCACGCCTGCGCGGTTCGATACCGGAATCCGGCCGAGCTGGCTTTGCGAGATCCCGGCCACCGGCAGGTCCGGGAAGGCCGCGAAGAACAGCGCCCGGTCGAGTTCGTCGACCCGCCAGTGGATGGTGGTCAGGGAATGCCGCCGCCGCTCGCCCAACAACGCCGCATGGAAGAACTCGCCATGGCAGTGGATGATGTCGAAATCGCTGAGCCGGCTGCGCAACTCCTCCATCTGGACGGCCTCCAGGACCTGCGGGATCGACGACGGCACCCGGCCATGGCGTTCCTCCAGCGCCTGCAGGCTGGGCAGCCCGCCGATGCGCGCAATGTCGCACCTGCTGTCCGACGGCGCGAAGAGGGTCACGCAGACCCCCAGGGATTCCAGCGCCTTGGACAGATCATGGACGATCCGTTCCGTCCCGCCGGACAGATCCGGCGGCGTGGGAAAGATGTTAGGGGCGACCTGAGCGACTCGAACCGGTTTCATCCCCGGCCATATGGACAGTCAGACCATTCCGTCAGTATGTCATAGGAAGAGGTAGGCGCCTTGTTCTTCGTCCACGTCGCCCTTCAGGGCTGCCTTCGGGCAGCCGACGTCAGATACGGCCTGACCCCTGATACGGGCGGGCATATCAAGTATCTTCTGGAACTCGTCGCGGCCCAGGCGCAGACGCAGGACATCGAGCGGGTGGTCATCGCCACGCGCGGTTTCGAGAGCGAATACGGCAACGAGTACCGGCCCGGCTGGGAGCGGATCGCCGACAAGGTGGAGATCCTGCGACTGCCGACCGACCGGCCGGATTACCTGGCAAAGGAAGATCTGTGGACCGAGGCCGCGTCCTTCGCCGAGCGGCTGGTTGAATGGCTCGATGAGCAGTCCGAAGCGCCGACCTGCCTGCACGCCCATTACGCCGATGCCGGCACCGTGGCGCAGATGGTGCGCGAGAAGACCGGCATCCCCGTCCTTTTCACCGCCCACTCCCTCGGTCGGTTGAAGCGCGCCGCCCTGTTCGCAAAGACCCTGCCGATCGACACCGCAGACAGCCTCGAGCGCCGCATCGCCATCGAGGAGCGGAGCTTTGCAGCCGCCGACCTCGTCATCGCATCCTCGCGCGACGAGGCCGAGGTCCAGTACGCGGACTATGACGGCTACGAGCCTGGCAAGATCCGCATCATCGAGCCGGGCAGCGACCTTGCCGCCTATCGCTGTGCCACCCCCACCGACGCGGTGGACGACATGATCGCCCCCTTCCTGCGTCACCCGGACAAGCCGGTGCTGCTGGCGATCGCCCGACCGGTGGCGAAGAAGAACCTGCCGATGCTCGTCGAGGCCTTCGGCAGCGACCCATGGCTGCGGGAAAACGCCAATCTGGTCATCATCGCCGGCACCCGCGGCGATCTCTGTGACCTCGACAAAGAGGCCGCGGGCGAGATGCGGGCCATTCTCGAGGCCATCGATCGCCACGATCTCTATGGCCACGTCGCCGTTCCCAAGACCCACCGGCCCTCCGACATTCCCGCCATCTACGCCCATGCCCGGCGGCGCGGCGGCGTCTTCGTGAACCCGGCGCTGAACGAGCCCTTCGGCCTGACCCTGCTGGAAGCGGCGGCCAGCGGGCTGCCGATCGTGGCCACCGACAGCGGCGGACCGAACGACATCATCGAGCGCTGCGGCAACGGGCGGCTCGTCAATGCCCACGAACCGGACGCCATCGCCGGCGCCTGCCGCGCGATCCTGGCCGATTCGGACCTCTACGCGAGCTATGCCGCCAGTGGCGCGGCTGGCGTCGGCGCCTATGACTGGACGCAGCATGCCGAGCGGTGCCGGCAACTCGTCGCGCGGCTGGTCACGAGACCGAAACCGGCCGCGATCATACGCCATCCGCAATTGCTGGTCTGCGACATCGACAACACGCTGACCGGCTCGGACGCCAGTATCCGGACCTTCACACGCTGGCACGCGCGGGAAACCGCGCTGGACTTCGCGGTGGCAACCGGACGCTCCCTGCACAGCGCCCTGTCGATCCTCGAACAGCAGGCCGCGCCCAATCCGAAGATCATCATCTCTTCGGTGGGCACCGAGATCTATTTCCTCGAGCCGAACGGCGTCACCTACCGCGGCGACGGCGACTGGAGCCGGCGCATCGCCCGCGGCTGGCAGCGCCGCAAGATCGCCGAGGCGCTGGCCGACTATCCCGGCATCGTTCCCCAGGCTCCCCTGGAACAGCGCGCCTTCAAGCTGAGCTATCTGGCCGAAGGTGACCGCACCATCGTCGCCGGCATCCGGTCCCTTCTGCAACGGCGGGGGATCGCCGCCTCGGTCGTCCACAGCCACGGCCGCTATCTGGACATCCTGCCGGTCGCGGCCTCCAAGGGCGCGGCGATCACCTATCTGCGCCAGCGCCTGAACCTGCCCGACGAGGCGGTCTTCGCGGCCGGCGACAGCGGCAACGACATCGAGATGCTGCGCTCCGTCCCCCAGTCGATCATCGTCGCGAACTATTGCGACAGCCTGGCCAGCCGCTCCGACCTCGCCCATTCCTATGTGGCGCGGCAGAGCCATGCGAGCGGGATCATCGAGGGCGTGGCGCATTTCCGGGCGCGGGCCGGCCGGATGCCGATCCAGTGACGGTCAGCGTCCTCACACTCACGCGCAACCGAAGGGCGCATCTCCTCAACCTGATGGAAAGCCTCGGCCGCCAGAGTCGCCGACCGGACGAACTCGTCATCGCCTGCATGCAACCCGAGACCGAGGCGGACCTGCCCGAAATCGGCATTCCGGTGCGCCAGATCCTGGTGCCAGGCGACGCCCTGCCGCTGGCGGCCGCCCGCAATCGTGCCGCCGAAGCGGCGATCGGCGAGACGCTGGTCTTTCTCGACGTCGACTGCATCGCGTCATCGGGGCTCGTCGCCCGCTTCACGGAAGCCTGCAGTCAGCAGGATGGCCTCTTCCTCGGCGAGGTCCTTTATCTGCCTGGCGGTGCCCTCGGCTCCGGGCTCGATTATGCGCAGCTCGACGCGGTTGGCATTCCGCACCCCTCCAAGCCTGCGATGCCGCGGACCGGCCTGCGGCGCGAACCGGATACCGGCGAGTTCTGGGGCCTGTCCTTCGCCGTCCGCAAGACGACCTGGCATCGGCTCGGCGGCATGGACGAACGCTTCGTGGGCTATGGCGGCGAAGAGACCGATCTCGCCGCGCGTCTCGACCCGGCCGGCGTGCCCCTGTTCTGGACGGCGGGCGCCCGCGCCTATCACCAGCATCACCGCGTCCACGTGCCGCCGCTGCCGCATTTCGACGCGATCCTCGCCAATGCTCGTCGCTTCCGCGCCAAGCACGGCCGCTGGTGCATGGACTACTGGCTCGGCCAGTTCGCCGAGCGCGGCCTGATCGACTGGGACCCGGCGGCCGACCGTCTTGCCGCGCGGCGCCGGCCGACGCCGGAGGAAACGGCCGCCGCCCGTCAGCCGGACAGCATCCGCTTCAGCTAGCCGCTGCGCCCTGTCCTATCCGGTCGCGGCCAGCTGCTGCGGCAGTTCATCCCACAAATCGTCGGTGAGCCCTTCCAGCCAGTTCGCGGCCCTGAGGGGCGCATCCTTGCGGTACAGCGGCGCGATCCGGGCCGGATCGAGCATGCGGGCCTCGTCCATCAGGGTCTGCCAGCCGGCGAGATCGCCCGGCCAGCGGGCGGCGTGAACGGCTGCGCCCACCGCGGCCATCGCCTCGGCCTTGCGGGTCTGCTCGTTGAAATACCGCCATTCCGGCGCGATCACGAGCGGCCGTCCGACCCGCGCGATCTCGGTGACGGTATTGTCGCCGGCGGACGCGACGACGATGTCGGCGGCCGCCAGGTAATCGGTGACGTTCGTGACCCAGCCGAGTTCGCGCAGATTGGAAAAATCCGTCTCGTGCCCTTCCTTGAGCGTCGGGCCCAGCACCAGCCAGTCGGCATTCGGCAGGGCGCGCGCGCCGACCGTGAGCGGTGCATAGGGCGTGCCGGCGCCCCCGCCCCCGGTGAGCACGACGATGGTTTCATGTTTGGGGTCGAGCCCCAGCTTGCGGCGCGCCGCCTCGCGCGTCGGCACCGGGTCGCGGGTCGTGCAGAGCCCGCCCGAATAGAAGGTCTTGGCGCGCAGATGCGCCGGGTAGTCCGACTGTTCGAGGCTCTCGTCGAACGGCGCCAGCATGCCGACGCTGGATTCGTAGCTGGCGATATGGCCGGTATCGGAGCGGTCGCCATGCATGCGGATCTGCACCGCCGGGACCGAGGCGATGCGGGACAGGAGCGCGATCTCCGACGACACGTCCACGACGAATAGCCCGACATTGCGCGCGTCGAGATGGTCGAGGATGGCGCGCATCGTGCCCCGCATTTCCGTCAGCCCGAGGGGCACGCAATGCAGCGACGGCGGCGTCGGCTCGGCAAAGAGCCGTTCGGTCGGCACGGCCGCACCGATCATGTTCGGCAGGGCAATGATCTCGATGTCGCGCGAAAACCCGTCGAACAGATGCGGCCCCGCGGTCAGGACCGAGACCGGACGCGTCTGCGAGAAAGCCTCGACCAGCGCCATGGTCCTGTTCGCATGGCCCCGGCCCTGATGATGGACGAAAAACGCGATCGGCTTGCTCATCCCCGGAGTTCCCGCAGACGGAAACACCGCGGGCCGATGCCGACGACGATTTGCATGTCAGGCGCTGCCATGTCTTGCTTCCGACCGGTGACGAACAGGAGATGGCAGGTAGCGCGGGCGCGCGATCTGGCCGCCTATTCACGGTCGCGGCAAACGATAATCCTGGCCGCGGTTGATCCGGCTGTCCGCGCTGCGGGACAGCGTCCGGTCAGTTCATGAGCGCGCAGGTATCAGCGCTGCCAAATCCGCGGCTTTGCCAGCGTCGTCACGCATTCTGGCCGTTGCGCCTCTGCGATGCCGGTCGTCGTCCTGTTCCGCGTTCGCTGTGTCGCTCGATATCGACACATCATATGTCAACAGTTACTGCCTGGATGGATATCGTGGTGTCAGGCCGCACAAAGGTGCCCGTCGCCGCGATCTTCCAGCATCAGCCGTGAGGGCGCGTCGCCGACGCGGCGCACCGGGCTCGGAATGTCGCGGTCGAGCCGTGGGAAGGCCCGGCGCCGCAGGGACGGATCGGGCACCGGCACGGCCTCGATCAGCCGCCGCGTATAGGCGTGCTGCGGGTTGCCGAAGACCTGGTCGCGCGTGCCGATCTCGACGATCTGGCCGAGATACATCACCGCCACCCGGTCCGAGATATTCTCCACCACGGCCATGTCGTGGGAGATGAACAGATAGGCGATGCCGAACTCGTCCTGCAGCTCGCGCAGCAGCTCCAGCACCCGTGCCTGCACCGAGACGTCGAGCGCCGACACGCTCTCGTCGGCGACGATCAGCTTGGGCCGCAGCGCCAAGGCCCTCGCGATGCAGACGCGCTGGCGCTGCCCGCCGGAGAATTCGTGCGGATAGCGCCGCATGTCCGACGGCGACAGGCCCACCCGCTCGAACAGGCCGGCCGTGCGGTCGTGCCGCTCGGGGCCTTCGGCAATATTGTGGATGAGCATCGGCTCGGCGACGAGTTCGCCCACCGTCATGCGCGGATCGAGCGAGGCGAACGGATCCTGGAAGATCATCTGGACGTCGCGGCGCAGGGCCTTGGTCTCACGGCGCGTCAGGCCGGCCATGTTGCGGCCGCCGACGACGATGTCGCCCGTGTAGGGCACCAGCCCCGCCAGCGCCTTGGCCGTCGTCGACTTGCCGCAGCCGGATTCGCCGACCAGCGACAGCGTCTCGCGGTCCCCGACCGAAAAGCTGATCCCCTCAACCGCATGGACGCGCCGGTCGACCCGACCGAAGAACCCGCCATGAATGTCGAAGCGCACGGCGAGATCGCTGACATCGACGACCGGGACCGGGATCGCGGCGGGCTGAGGTGGAGGCGGCGCGACACGGGCGGCGCGACCCCGTCCGCCGCCCATGCGCGGCACGGCGGCGAGCAGTTCGCGCGTATAGGCCGCCTGGGGATCGGCGAAGATTGCCGCAGCGGTCCCCGTTTCGACCATGCGGCCATGGCGCATCACGACGACGCGGTCGGCCATCTCGGCGACGACGCCCATGTCGTGGGTGATCAGGATGATCGCGGTGCCCAGATCGCGCTGCAGGTCGCGCAGCAGCTCCAGCACCTCGCCCTGCACGGTCACGTCGAGCGCCGTCGTCGGCTCGTCGGCGATCAGCACGTCGGGGCGCAATGCCAGCGCCATTGCGATCATCACGCGCTGGCGCATGCCGCCGGACAATTCGTGCGGATACTGCGCCAGCCGGCTGGCGGCCTCAGGAATGCGCACGGCGTCGAGTGCCGCGATCGCGCGGCGGCGCGCCTCGCTGCGGCCGTCACTTTCATGCGCCTCGATCGCCTCGGTCAACTGCCGGCCGATGGTCAGCACCGGGTTGAGCGAGGTCATCGGCTCCTGGAAGATCATTGCGACGCGCTTGCCACGCACCCGGCGCATCTCGCCTTCGCTGAGTTGCGCCAGGTCGGTATCGCCCAGCCGGATCCGGCCAGCGGCGATCCGCGCGCCCGGCTTCGGCAGCAGCCCCATGATCGCCAGCGACGTCATCGACTTGCCGGACCCGGACTCGCCCGCGATGCAGAGCGTCTCGCCCCGGGCGAGCGCGAAGGAAAAGTCCGAGACCACCGGTTTCGGCCCCGTCTCGCCGCCGACCTCGACGGTGAGGCCCTCGACGCGGAGGACCGGCTCGTCCCGCGGCGGCGTCTCGGCGCCGCGGGAGCTCTCGACAGGCTGCGTCATTCGAAGACGCAGCGCGGGAAGTAGAAGGAGACGACCCAGTTCGGCATGTCGACGATCTCCGAGATCCGCAGATCGCCGCAGGTCGAGACCAGCATGTAGGCGTCGACCGGGTCCATCTGGTAGCGCGCCGACAGGAGATCGACCATCTGGGCGACGGCCATCTTCGCCCCCGCCATCAGGTCGGGCCCGATCCCGGTCGTCACCTCGTAGCCCTTGGCGTCGAGATGCCGCGTCACCGGCCCGGCGGTGGTGAAGCGCGGCATCTGCAGCCGCGCATCCTTGACCAGGTCGAGCGTCAGCACCGTGTTCATCGGGCTTTCGATCGCCGTGCCGCAGACTTCGCCGTCGCCCTGCGCGGCATGGGTGTCACCGACGGAGAACAGCGCCCCCGCCACCTCGACCGGCAGGTAGAGAACCGTGCCGGCGGACAGATCCCGGATGTCGAGATTGCCCCCCATGCGCCGTGGCGGCACCACCGAATGATGGCCCGCCTCGGCCGGCGCGCAGCCCATCGTTCCGGCGAAGGGCTTCAACGGCACACGCCCCTCCTTGCCGAACAGAGCTGGCTCGACGGACGCCGGATCGTACTTCCAGATCGTCAGCGCCGGATCCTTGAAGTCGTCCGCCAGGAGGCCGAAGCCCGGAATGTTGGCGGTCCAGCCGAAGCCGGACGGCTTGAACGCTTCGATGGTGATCTTCAGCGCATCGCCCGGCTCGGCACCCTCGACGAAGATCGGACCCGTCACCGGGTTGATCTTGCCGAAATCCAGCGCCTCGACGTCGGCCACGGTCGATCCGGCGGTCAATTGACCGCCGGAGGAATCGAGGCATTCGAATTCGATCGTCGAGCCCGGCGCCACCGTCTGGGCCGGCTGGAACGTGTTGTCCCAGCCGAAATGATGGTGGCGGCTGTGGATCGTGTAGTCGCAGTTACTGCACATCGTTCACATACACGTAGTCGTAGTTGATCGGGATATGGACCGGGTCGACATAAAGGTTGTCGGCACCGCCCATGCGCGGCGACTTCATGGTGAAGCGCTGCTCGTTGAAGACCGGCACCCAGGGCGCATCGGCCATGATGTCGGTGTAGATCTTCGACCACATCTCGGCCCGCTCTTCCTGTCGCGCCGGATCGACGATCGAGTCGGCCTCGGCCGCCCGCTTGTCGAGGTCCTCGTTGCAGTACCACGACCAGTTCCAGCCGCCCGGCACGGCACCGGCGCAGCCCAGGATCGGGCCGTAGAAATTGGACGGATCCGGGAAGTCGGCGATCCAGGCCATGCCGCCCGACCAGATCATCGGCGCGGCGTCCTTCTCGCCGCCGGCGGCGATGACGTTCGCCTGGGCAAGCGACTGGATCTCGGCACGGATGCCGATCTGCGACAGGTCCTGCTGGATCGCCTGGGCGATGCGCGGGTTCGGGTCGGTGTTCATCACGAAGAGCTCGGTGTCGAACCCGTCCGGAAAGCCGGCCTCGGCGAGCTTGGCCTTCGCCGCGTCCACGTCGTAGGCGTAGCCGTCGTAGCCCTCGTCATAGCCGGGCATCGACGGGGGCAGCGGCTGGTTGGCCGGCAGCGCCCGGTTGTTGATCATCTGGACGACGCGGTCCTTGTTGATCGCCATGTTGACCGCCTCGCGGACTTCCTTCTGGTCGAAGGGCGGCATCGTGACGTTCATGGTGATGTAGCCGGTCTGCAGCTGGCCGCCCTCGACGACGCGGGCCTTCTGCTCGGGATCGGCCATGACTTCCTGGAACTTCGCCGGCGGGATGCCGTCGCCCGGGATGTCGACCTCGCCGCTCTGCAGGCGCAGGAGCGCCACGATCGGCTCCTGGCCGATCTCGAAGGTGATCTGGTCGAGATACGGCAGGCCGTCGCGCCAGTAATCCTCGTTCTTGGTGAACACCACGCGCTGGCCGAGCGCCCATTCGCCGAGCTTGAAGGCGCCGGTGCCGACGGGATTCTTGCCGAAATCGGCGCCGTGCTCGGCCACCGCTTCCTGCGGAACGACCGAGGCGAAGTTCAGCGCCATCACGTGGAGGAAGGTGGCGTCGGGCCGCGACAGCTTGATCTCCACCGTCGTCGGATCGACCACCGTCACGCCCGACAGGCTGTCCGCCTCGCCGGCGGCCACCGCGTCATAGCCTTCGATCATGCCGAAGAAGCCGGCGCCGGGGCTCTGGGTAGCCGGATTGGTGACGCGGTCGAGCGAGAACTTGACGTCCTCGGCGGTCATCTCGCGGCCATTGTGGAACTGGACGCCCGGGCGCAGCTTGAAGGTGAAGGTCTGCCCGTCCTCGGAAATCTCGTGGCTCTCGGCAAGGCCCGGCCGCAGCTCGGTGGTGCCCGGCACGTAGTCCATGAGCCCGTCGAACAGGCTCTTGATCATCGACCAGTTCTGCCAGTCATAGCCGATCGCCGGATCGAGCGTGGCGACGTCGTCCTTGTAGGTGATGACGATGGCGCCGCCTTCCTTGGCGTCCGGGTCCGGCGTGTAGGCGTCGGCGGCAGGCGCCGACGCGGCGTCCTGCGCCATGGCCGGCGCTGCCGCCAGCATGAGTCCGAGCGCCGATGCGGCGACGGTGGTGGTGAGCCAGGCTTTCATGCGGTCTTCCTTTCCTTGGGGGTCACTGGAGCTTGATCCGGGGATCGATGAACGGAGAGACGAGATCGGCGAGCAGGTTGCCGAGCACGATGGCGCAGGCCGAAACCAGCGTGACGCCCATGATGATCGGGATGTCGACGCGCTGGATTGCCTGCCAGGCGAGCTGGCCGATGCCGGGCCAGCCGAAGACGCTTTCCACGACGACGATGCCGCTCATGAACAGGCCGATATCGATGCCGATCATCGCGATCACCGGCAGGATCGCATTGGGCAAAGCGTGGCGAAACAGCACCGTGTAGCGGGCCAGGCCCTTGGCCCGCGCCGTACGGATGTAATCCTGGCGCAGGACGTCGATCATCGAGGATCGCATCATCCGCGAGTACCAGCCGGCACCGAGGATGCCGAGCGTGACCGAGGGCAGGACGAGGTGCGAGAAGGTGCCGTAGCCACCGATCGGAAACCAGTCGAGGCGCACTGCGAAGACGTAGAGAAGCAGGAGACCGACGACGAATTGCGGCGCCGAGACGCCGATGAAGGAGCCGACCATCAGTGCCTGGTCGGTCCCCGTGCCGCGCTTGAGCGCCGCCACCAGACCCATGGTCAGGCCAAGCACCAGTTCGCAGACGATGGCGCCGAGCATCAGGAGCAGCGTCGCCGGCAGCCGTGCCGCGATCAGCTCGGAGACTTCCGAGCGCTGCAGATAGGAGCGGCCGAAATCCAGCTGCACGAGGCCGAGCAGGTAGCGGCCGTACTGGACGAGGAAGGGCTGGTCGAGGCCGAGTTCGCGGCGGATGTTCTCGACGGTCTGCGCCGTCGCGCTGCGGCCGGCGATCTGTCGCACCGGGTCGGCCGGCAGCAGATAGAGCAGCGCGAAGGTGATCAGCGACACGCCCAGCAGGATCAGTGCCGACTGGATCAGCCGGCGGGCGAGATAGGCGATCATGACAGCCGCCCCCGCTGGGTGGGATCGAGGATGTCGCGCATTGCATCGCCGACGAGGTTGAAGGCCAGCGCCAGCGCCAGGATGGCCGCACCGGGGAAGAACACCAGCCAGGGCGCCGCCTGGAAGTAGGTCTGGTTCTCGAAGATGATGTTGCCCCAGGAGGGGGTCGGCGGCTGCACGCCGACGCCGAGATAGGACAGGGTCGCCTCCAGCAGCACCGTCGTCGAAATGCCGAGCGTGCCCCAGACGATGATCGTCGGCAGCAGATGCGGCAGGATGTGACGGAACAGGATCCGCGGCGTCGAGGCACCGATGGAGCGCTCGGCGTCGATGAATTCGCGCTCGGCGAGAGAGCTCGTCTCGGCGAAGACGATGCGCGCGGTCTGCACCCAGTTGACCAGCGCGATCACCATCGCGACGATCCACAGGCTCGGCGACAGAACCGCGGCGAGGCAGATCGCCAGGAGCAGCGCCGGAAACGCCATCATCAGGTCGGTGAACCGCATCAGGATCGCGCCGATCCAGCCGCGGAAGAAGCCGGCGGTGACGCCGACCAGCGTGCCGATGATCAGCGCGACGCCGTTGGCGACGATGCCGATGATCAGCGACGTGCGGGCGCCGTAGAGCATGCGGGTCAGGAGATCGCGGCCGAGCAGGTCGGTGCCGAGGACGAACGCGCCGCCCGGCGCCATCGGCGCGCCCTGCAGCGTCAGCCCGTCGAAGAGCTGGTCGTTGGGATCGTAGGACGTCAGCCACGGCGCGGCGATCGCGCCGACGACCGTGAAGACGATCAGCGCGAGGCCGATCACCGCCAGCGGGCGGCGCAGCAGCTGCGCCAAGACGCCTGCCGGCTTCGCGACGGCGACGGTCGTCAACGGCTCAGAGACGAGTTCTCCGCTCATCGCGACCTCCCTCCTCGAGTGCCAGGACGCGGCGTGCCGCCTCTTCGATCGTCGTCTGCCAACTCATGGCGAGCGCCCGCAGCTGGGCATAGGCCCGCTCCTCGCCGACACCGCCGGCGCTGAGCGCCACGACGGCGCGCACGATGGTCTGTCGCTCGGCGACGCGCGCCTTCAGGCCGCGCACCTCGTCGGCAAGACTTCGGCGCGCCTCGAAGCCCTGCCGGGCGATCAGCAGCGCCGAATAGATGCCGGAATTGGCCACCGGCTTGACGAGGTGGGAGTGCGCCCCGTGCGACAGCGCCCATTCGATCCGGCCGGGCGCCTCGGAGCCGATCAGCGCAATCATCGGCATCGGGGCCTCGCCAGGCGCCCAGGGAAACTGGGCGTCGTAGCCGAGATCGGCGTCGAAGAAGACGAAGTCGGCGACCAGCGCCTCGGCCGGCAGGTCCGGCCAGCATTCGACGGGATCGAGCCCGATCGCGGCAAGCTGGCGCACCAGTGCGGCGGTGGTCGCATGCGGCGGATGCAGCACGAAGGCCTTGGCCCCGCCGAGATTGGGGATGCGGCTGCGGCGGGTCACGAGACGGCTCGAAGGTAGGGGCGCGGGAAGATCCGGGCCGGATCGTAGCGCGACAGATAGGGGTCGGGGTCGACCCGCCGGGCGCTTTCTTCCACCACGTCGAACCCGCCCTCCCTCACCCGCCCGATTCGAACCGGCAGGCTGGCATGCTGGGTCTGCGGATCGATGGCGATCTCGCCGAAGGGTGTCGCGAAATGCTGGCCGGCAAAGTCCGGGATGCGGCTCGCCGCTCCGGCATCGGAAGCAAGGCGGTCGGCAAGGACGAGGACGGCGCTGTAGGCCGCGGCGAAGAAGGACGAGGGTCGCGAGGCAAATTCCGGTTCCGCCGCCTGGCCCGGCCAGGGCTTCGTGCGGTCGTGGAAATACGGCCCGACGGCGATGTGGCCCTCGGCCGCGGCACCGATCGCCGGCAGCTCGATCTCCGTCAGGTTGCAGGAGAGGATCGGGCAGGAGGTGGCGGCGAAATGCGGATCCTGGCGCGCCAGTGCGTCATAGGCGGCGAAGAAGGCATAGGAGGACGGCCCGATCAGGTGGTTGAGGACGAAATTCGGCTTTGTCGCGCGAATCTCGTCGATCAGCCGGGAGACATCGGTGTCGCCGAGCGGCAGATAGCGCTCGCCCAGTACGCGCCCCCCGGCATCGCCGACCAGATCGCGGGCGACGCGATTGGTCTCCCAGCCCCAGATGTAGTTGGAGCCGACCAGGAAGGCGTCGGCGCCGAAGCGCGGCACGACATGGCCGAGCAGCGGCACCAGATGCTGGTTCGGGCAGGCATGCATGTAGACGACGTGGTCGTTCGATTCGAACCCTTCGTAAGGGCAGGCGTACCAGAGCGTCCCGCCGGTCTTCTCCAGCACCGGGATGACCTCCTTGCGGCTCCAGGAGGTGATGCAGCCGATCACGTGGCGCGCCTCGCTGTCGCGCAGGATTTCCTCGCAGAGCGGCGCATAGCGCTCGACCCGCCCTCCCGGATCGCGCTCGACGGGCACGAATTCGACGCCGAGCGCCGGCTCGCGATTGACCGCCGCGATGGCGCTCATGGCGCCGGCGCGGCAGGCGTCGGACAACAGCTGATAGTTGCCGGAGCGCGAGTAAAGGATGCCGATTTCGGTGCGTCGCGTCACGTCGATCCCACAAAAAAAGCCCCGCCGCTCGTCGACAGAGAATCGACGGGCGGGCGAGGCTCGAATGCCGTCCGGCGATCAGGGCCGGTATGTCAGGTCAGCGTAACAGCGGCGGAGGATGAGTCAAGCGCTTCTGCCTTGCGACAGGGCATGCCTATTTCTTGGGCGGAGAGAGATGGCGGCTGGCCAGACCGTTTGATCTTGTTGCCGCCGGTTACCCGATCGCGATCTGCGATATCCGGCAGCGACCGCCGCTTCCGCCGCGTTGACGACATGCTCCTTGAACTGACGCAATGGAACCTTATCAAAACCAGGTGTATGATCGCGTTCCGGGCCGACGGATCGTCCGCCCCGCGTGGCAGTCTGCGTGTCATCGGCGGACGAGCGTCGGGCAGAGCCTGGCGGCCTGCGCCCCTCGCCCCCCGAATGCAGTCCTTTTTCGAGTTCCTGAGACCGGCGCGAGCTGGATGCTCGCGTCCTGGAATGACCCAACTCAAGGAGGTCGTCATGACGACACTGAATGCAGGGCGCCGTCCCGTCCGTGCACACACCATGATGTTCGCTACCGTCGCCGTCGCCGCGCTTCTGCCCGGCGCCGTGGCAACGGCTTGCCCGCTCGGCGCGCATCATGGCCCGCGAGCCCAGCAACTCCAGGCGCTCTGGCAACAGGCACAGCGAACGGCAGGCGAAGCGGAGCTGGTGGCCGAGGCCCAGGCGCCGTCGAAGGGAACGCCCGCGCCAACCGAGATCGGAACCTATGCCCGCGATCTGCCTTCGGGCGCCGCCGCGCCGCAAAGCAATGCGCGCCCGGATCTCCTCGACAATCTCGGGCAGCTGACCTGGTCGGCCGCAGGGCAGATGACGCCGCAGGCCCGGCCCTATTTCGACCAGGGATACCGACTGGGCTGGGGCTTCAACCATGCCGAGGCCGCGCGGGCGTTCCGGGCCGCCCAGGAACTGGATCCCGATTGCGCCCTGTGCTTCTGGGGCGAGGCCTGGGTGCTGGGGCCGCACATCAACTACCCGATGCAGGAGGACGCCAATGCCCGCGCGCTGGCGGCGCTGGACGAGGCGCGCCGCAGGCTGCCGAATGCCGACGAGAAGCAGACGGCGCTGATCGAGGCCCTTGCCATGCGGCACTCGGCCGACCCGGCCGCCGACCGCAAGGCGCTCGACGAAGCCTATGCCGACGCCATGGAAGCGGTGCAGAAGCGGTTTCCCGAAGACGCCCACATCGCGGTGCTGACCGCCGACGCGATCATGAATCTCACGCCCTGGGATTACTGGGCGGAAGACGGCAGCACGCCGAAGGGCCGGACGGCGCATATGCTGGCTCTGCTCGAAGCCACGCTCGGCGAAGGCGAACTCGGACCCCTGGTGCCGGAACCGGACCACCCCGGAGCCATCCATCTCTACATCCACGCCGTCGAGGCGTCGGACCGCATGGAACGGGCCATCCCCCATGCGGAGCGGCTGGAGGCGTTGATGCCGGGCGCCGGCCACCTGGTGCACATGCCGAGCCACATCTGGTTCCGGACGGGCCGATGGCGCGACAGCCTGGAGGCTAATATCCGCGCAGCGGCGGCCGACAAGACGCTGCTGCAGCGGGGCGGTGCGAGCCTCCTCTATGCCGAGGGCTATCACGCCCACAATGTCCACTTCATCCTGACCTCGGCCCTGATGGGCGGCGACGGGGACACGGCCATCGAGGCGGCCGGAGCGCTGGCCGACATCGTCTCCGACCGCGCCAAGCGCGACGTTCCCTGGACACAGCCCATCGCCGCGGCGCCCTACAACGTCCACGCCCATTTCTCGGCGCCCGACACGGTGCTCGCCCTGCCAGAGCCTGCGGCAGACTTCCCCTACGTCCTGGCGTCCTGGCACTATGCGCGCGGCGTCGTGCTGGCGCGAACCGGGCAGCGGCAGGCGGCCCTGGACGAGGCGGCGGCGATCGATGCGCTGGCGCAGAGCCCGGATGTCCTCGCGATGCCGGCGCAGGGCGTGCCCGGACCCACCATCCTCGCGATCGCCACCAAGGTGATCGCGGCGCGGGTCGCACAGTCCGAAGGCGACCACGGGCGGGCGGCCGGCCTGTTCGCGGAGGTGGCCGCGATGCAGGACCAGATTCCCTACATGGAGCCGCCCTTCTGGTACTATCCCCTGCACCAGTCGCTCGGCGCTGCGCTGCTCGAGCAGGGCAAGGCGGCGGAGGCGGAAGCGGCGTTCCGGGCAGCGCTCGAGCGCTCGCCCAACAACGGTTGGGTGGCGACCGGATTGCTGCGCGCGGCCGAGATGCGCAAGGACGCCAGGGCGGCCGAGGAAGCACGTCGCCTGATGCAGGAGAACTGGTTCGGCGCCGCGCCACCCGACCTGGGTCAGTTGTGACCGGCGGCTTGTAGCCCCGATTGGCTCGCGCAACCCCGTAAGGGGGAGCGCGAGCCCCCCTTTTTCGATGGTCGGCTGGAACGACTTGCCGGACGACGGAGACGGACCGGCACTGTTTCGATCCCGGCCGAAAGAATGGTCCGGGGCGATTGCCGACGGTTGGAAACATTACTCGTTCCATTCAGCGACTGAACTGGAACCAACCGGAGCTGTCGTCAGTTTAATCAGTGACTCGGACTGCATTTTCCTTTAAAGACGCAGGTATTGACGCTCTCCGTCCTCAGAAGAGGAGACGGAGTTTGCAGATCTCCCAGCCCTTCATCAGTCGGATGCGGTTGAACTGCAACTGAGCTGCGCGTCACAAGCCCTCTCTCCGGCTCAGCAATTCCTCTCGTGCATTCGACGCGATCAACCGATCGCGCCTCCTTCCGAGTCTTTGTCATGCGCCCTGCCCCCATCGCCTTCAACGAGCCCGAACGCCTGCGTGCGGTCGCCGAATACGACGTGGCGGCCGATACGCTCGCCAAGGACCTGGACCGGATCGCGCTGCTCGCGGCGAGCGTGTTCCAGGTGCCGATCGCGATGGTGTCGTTCGTCGAGCGCGACCGGCAGATCTTTCTCGCAAAAGTCGGCCTCGACGTTTGCGAGACAGGCCGGGACGTCTCCTTCTGTTCCCACGCGATCCGCGGTTCCGAGATGTTCGTGGTCCCCGACGCCACGCTGGACCCACGATTTGCGGACAACCCGCTGGTCACCGGTCCGCCACACATCCGGTTCTACGCCGGAGCCCCGCTGACCGGCGCTCGGGGGCAGACGATGGGGACGGTTTGCATCGTCGACGACAAGCCGCGCGCCGGCTTTTCGGACGGTGACCGCATCCTGCTGGCCGAACTTGCCGCAGCCGTCCTCGACAAGCTCGAGCTCCACCGGCTGGACGTCGCCCGAAGCGCCAGCCAGGCCCGGCTCACAGCGGCCGCTGCGGTTTCCCCCGACGGTGTCGTCTGCACCGACGAACGTGGGATCATCACCTTCTGGAACGCTGCCTGCGAGACGATGCTCGGTCACGCCGCCGAGGAGGTCATGGGGCGCCACATCGCGGTCATCGCCGCGCCCGGCACGCTCGACGGGGCGAAGACGAGTATCATCGGTGGCGGCTCGGACCTTCTGGTCGGCAAGACCATCGAGCTCACGGCGGCGCACCGCGACGGATCGGAGTTCCCGGTCGAACTGTCGCTGACCGAGTGGCGCGACGAGGGTGTCACGAGCTTCGGATGCGTCATACGCGATGTCACCGAACGGCGTGCCAGCGAGGACCATCTGTTCGAACTGGCCTATTTCGACGCACTCACCGGACTGCCGAACCGGGTCGTGCTCCAGGCGCGCCTCGACGCCCTCGGCAACGGAACGGACCCGGTCTGCGTCCTTGCCATCGACCTCGACGGGTTCAAGGAGGTGAACGACACGCTCGGACACCTGGTGGGCGATGAGTTGCTGCGCTCGGTGGCAGGCCGGCTGTCGGCCTGCACCCGACCGATCGACACCGTGGCACGGATGGGCGGCGACGAATTCGTCATGCTGCTTCCCGGTATCGGGGACCCGGTCCAGGCTGCGACAATTGCGGATCGGGTCATCGCGGCGGTGGCCGAGGCCTTCGTGTTCGAGGGACAGTCGGTCAATGTCAGCGCCAGCGTCGGCTTTGCGATTCATCCGACCTTCGGTCAGGAGACCGGCGACCTCATCTCCAACGCAGATCTCGCGCTTTACCAGGCCAAGGCCGACGGCCGGCACTGCCGCAGGATGTTCGTGCCGGCGCTGCGCGAGCGCGCGACGCAGAGGCGCACCCAGGACTTCGAGCTTCGCCGTGCCCACGAAAGGGGCGAATTCGAACTCGTCTACCAACCGCAGGTGCGCCTGGCAGACGGGGTTCTCCTGGGTGCCGAAGCCCTCCTGCGGTGGCGCCATCCCACGAAGGGACTGCTGACGCCCGCCTCGTTCCTGGCGAACCTGGCCGCAGGACCGCTGGCCCCAGAGGTCGGACACTGGGTTCTCGAGCGAGCGTGCGAGCAGGCGGCGCATTGGCGCGACGGGGGCGCACCGGACTTTCGCATCGGCGTGAACCTCTTCGGCGCGCAGTTCCGGACGGACAATCTGTGCGAACGCGTGCGGCTCGCGCTCGCAGCCACCAGCCTGCCCCCCGAAGCGCTGGAGCTGGAGATCACCGAAGACATCATCCTGCGCCACGACGACGACATGACCGGGCCGCTGCGCGACCTGAAGGATCTGGGGATCGGGATCGCCTTCGACGACTTCGGGACCGGCTACGCGTCCTTGAGCATGCTGAAGCTCTTGCCATTGACCCGGCTGAAGCTGGATCAGAGCTTCGTGCGCGGGATGTGCTCGTCGAACGAGGACATCGCAATCGTGCGCGCGGTCCTCTATCTCGGCGGAAGTTTCCAGCTCGCCGTGACAGCCGAAGGCGTCGAGACCGAGGCCCAGCGGGACATGCTCCTCGCGGAGGGCTGCGTGGAGGCGCAGGGCTACCTCTTCGGTCGTCCGATGTCGGCCGAAGATCTCTCCCGGCAGTTCGGCCTGCCAGAGGTCGGCGCTGCCCCGCACGAGATGCGGGACGGATGGACCTCCGCGGCCCTCGTTCGCCGTGTCTGACCCGCTTTGATCAGTGCAACTGGCCGCGCCACCGCTTGGTCCGGAGGCCCTGGCGCTCGGACTATCGGTTCCGCGTCTGAACTTTTTCGTAGGTCGAGCCCGCCCGGATGAGAAAACCGTCGGTCGGAGACGGTTCGCGCAGATAATCGAGCATCGGCCGCGAGATCTCCGGCGCGTCCTCCTCATAGAGCCCGCAGCCCCTGATGGCCTGGCGGTGATCGACACGGCGTCCGAGATACTCCATCACCACTCGGGCCGCCACCGGCTGGTGCGCCTCGGTCGCGGTGATGCCCAGCATCAATCCGATCAGTGTCGAAACCCGGTTGCGATAGGGCGGATAGAGAACTGTCTGCGACATCTCGTTGCCGACAACGGATTCATGATCGATCATGTGGATCCGGTCGCCAACCGGCAGAACCACGCCGCTATATTTGAACAGATCCCCCGGCGCATGACGATTGCCCGCCGGTGTCAGTCGCTCGATGGTCTTGTAGTAGGTCATCTCGCCGACCTGCCCGACGCAGACCAGGGACCGCAGAACGAAGCTCGGCGTCGAGAACGAATAGAAATACTTGTAGTAATAGCCGCAGTATTTCGCCAGTTGGGCATGCTGGCGCGCCGCTTGCTCGGCGATCCGCTTCACGGCCGGCGGCACGAGATCGTTGGATTCGTGCTGGGCGGGCCGCAGCCGGACAATGTCGCGGAACTGGTCGTGCGGCATCAGGATTTCGTACTCATCGACGCCGAAATAGTCGCAGATGCGCCGCAGGCTTCGACTCGAGGGAAAGGCCCTGCCGCCGAGATATTTCATGAACTGCTGGCGGTTCATCGACAGCTTGCGGCAGACATCCGCCGTGGAGCGCTGGTAGCTGCACAGCAGTCTCAGATTCGGGATAAAATCGGCATTCATCGGGGCGGCTCCTGTCGCTGAGTGGCGCTAATGCAACGTCCAGCCGCTTCAGATCAAGCGGTTTCTCCCGATTGCGCCCATGCGGGTTCTCGGCCCACACTTCGGACAAGGTCTCGTTCTGAGCACGCCTAAATCGTGGGCAGAACGGTGCCGCGAGTGCCGCGTTTTCGCGCTCTCGATAGTCAACAGGAGAGGCCATGATCAAACTCGCAAAACTGTCAGCCACAGCCCTGGTGGCCCTTGCCGTCGGTACGTCCGCGGCCTGGTCCCAGGAGACCATCAAGATCGGCGGTATTGCGCCGCTCTCGCCACCCGGCGGTGTCCAGACCGGGGAATCCCTGCGCGACGGCATGACCATCGCGATCGAGGAGATCAACGAGAGCGGCGGCCTTCTCGGCAAGCAGGTCGAGCTCGTCGTCGAGGATACGTCGGGCGTTCCGGAAAAGGGCGTCGCCGCCTTCGAACGGCTGGCGTCGAGCGAAGGCGTCGTCGCGGTCACCGGGAGCGCCCACAGCGCTGTCTGCACCGCAGTCGGTCCGGTTGCGGAGAAATACGACATTCCGTTCGTCGCCGGCGAATGCTGGTCCGATGCGGTCACGGCCGCCGGCATCCCGGAAGTCTTCCGCATCACTGTGGCCAATTCGCTGGTCTATTCGGTTGCGGCCGACTGGGTGAAGGAAGCCGGCTTCAAGAACATCGCGATCATCTCCGAAAACTCCGACTGGGGTTTCGGCATCATCGACGTGTTCACCAAGAACCTTCAGGACACGGGCGCGAACGTCACCTCGTTCACCGCCGAGCGCACGGTCAGCGACTTCACGCCGCAGCTCCTGCAGCTCAAGCGCGCCGATCCCCAGCCGGACCTGATCGTCGCCGGATTCACCGGCTCGAACCTGTTGCTCATGCTGCGACAGGCCTATGATCTGGGCTTGGCCCCCTCCAAGGATACGGCGATCTTCGCCGCCGGCGCCGACGTCCTCGAGCCGGAATTCTGGAACGTCATGGGTGATGCCGGCCAGTACGTAATCGGTAATCCCGCGGGCCTTCCCGGCAAGCCGGATACCGAACTGTCGCGCTCGTTCTCGAAAGCCTACCAGGCCCAGTTCGACCGTCCCGCAAACGCGGTCGCCATGGAAGGCTATGACGGCGTCATGGTCATCGCCGAGGCGATCAAGGCGGCCGGCGGCACGGACGGCCCGGCGCTGCAGGAGGCGTTGCGCCAGCTTCGCTGGAACGGCACCCGCGGCGAGATCTACTTCCCGCAGGACAAGGATCCGGCCTGGAAGTTCCAGCAGTGGCCGGACGTACCGATCTTCGTGATCCAGTACACCGAGGCGAACCAGACGCCGTCGGATGCCGCCATCCTGTGGCCGCGGGCCGAGGCAACCACGGACGAGATCGTTCTGAAGCCGTAACCGCCGGCTCGGACATCCTCACGTGAAAAACCCCCGCCGGTTCGCGCCGGCGGGGGTTTTTCGTGTCTGCAATGATCTTGCCTTACGCCTGCTGCAACCGGGACGCGGCGGTCAGAACAGCCAGTCGGCGATCGTGTCGCGATACGTTTCGTCGAAATGCGCCTTGCTGCCCTCGATCTTGTTTGCACCGAGTTCCAGGACATAGATGTAGTCGGCGACGTCGGTGCCCGCGATGACGTTCTGATCGACCATGAGGACGGTCCGCCCCTCCTCGCCGACCAGCCGGCGCAGATGGTCGTAGATCACCCCGGCGCGCTTGGGGTCGAGGCCGACCGTCGGCTCGTCGATCAGCATCAGGTCGGGATCGCTCATCAGCGCCAGTTCCAGCTGCATGAGCCGCTGCTGGCCGCCCGACATCAGGCCGGCCCGACGCTGCCGGAATTCCTTCAGATGGGGCGCCCGCTCGAACACCCGTTCGGTCGCCGTGCGACAGCGCTGACGATCGGAACGGAACGACCAGGTGGCCATCTCGATGTTTTCCGCCACCGTCATGTCCTTGAAGAGAGCATGGCCCTGAGGGACGTAGGCGATGCCCATGCGCACGAGATCGCGCGTGGCGACCCCGACGAGGTCCGTCTCGCCGTAGCGGATCGACCCGGCATGCGGCCGCAGCTGACCGATGATGGTCTTCAGGAGCGTCGACTTGCCGACGCCGTTGGCGCCGATGATGGTGGTCAACTGCCGCGGCCGGGCAATGACGCTGACGCCGCTGAGAATGTCGATGTCGCGGCTGTAGCCGGCGCGCAGGTTCGAGACCTCAAGCTGCGTCATGGCGATCTCCCAGATAGGCTTCCAGGACCGCAGGATTGGCGCGCGTTTCGTCCGGCGTTCCGTCGCAGATGATGTCTCCATAACTCAGGGTGACGACCCGGCGGCAGAGGCCGAAGATGGACCCCATGTCGTGACTGATCAGGATGATCGTCACGCCATTCGCATTCCATTCGCGGATCCGCTCGTACATGAAGCGTTTCAGCTCCGGGTGAACACCGCCGAAGGGCTCGTCCAGGAGAACGAGCTTGGGCTGCAGCATCATGATGCGCGCAAATTCCAGGAGCTTGGCCTGTCCCCCGGACAGATTGCCGGCTCTCTCGTGCGCCAGCCGGGTCAGATTGAGATCGTCCAGCACCGTCATGGCGCGGTTCGTGGCGGCAGGCCGGCTCTCACTCCAGTCGGACAGGCCCGCAACGAGCATGTTCTCCAGGACCGTCAGCCGGCGGAAGACCTTGGTGACCTGGAAGGACCGGCCGATGCCGATCCGGGCGAGGCGATGCGGCGACAGCCCGGCGACGGGCTTTCCGTCATACGCGATCGTGCCGCCGTCGGCGTCGTAGTAGCCGCTGACGATGTTCAGGAGCGTGGTCTTGCCGGAGCCGTTCGGCCCGATGAGCCCGACCATCTCGCCCGCCTCCACCGACAGGTCGATGTTGTTCAGCGCGACGACGCCGCCGAACCGCTTCCTCAGTCCCTGGACGACGAGTTGTTCAGGCATCCCGCTTCCTCCGGCTGGTGACGGCGTCGACGAGCGTGCCGAAGATTCCGTTCGGGGCAAAGCGCAGCATCAGGATGGCGACGAGGCCGAAGACGACCAAGCGCCACTGCTCCACTTCGCGCAGCATCTCCAGGAGAACCTGCAGCAGCATCCCGCCGAGTGCGGCGTAGAGAATGTTGTGAAATCCGCCGATGACGGCCATCGCCAGGACTATGCCCATCTCCTGCAGCGACATCATCGACGGCGTGATGAGCTGGACGAAATGCGCGTAGAGCCCGCCGGCAAGGCCTGCGAAGGCGCTGGACACGGCAAAGGCGACGCATTTCCACAGGGTCACGTCGACGCCGAGACTGGCCGATCCGTCCTCGTCCTCGCGGATCGACTGGAAGAAGAGGCCGATCCGCGAACGCAGCAGCAGCCCCATGGCAATCAGGCACATGACGGTCACGGCAAGGAACAGATAATAGTAATCCAGCCGGCTGCCGCCCGGGATCAGCGCGGGCACCCGCAGCCCCAGGCTGCCCTCGGTGAGGCCATGCTCCGCCGTAACGGTGATCCGCAGGATCTCGCCGAAGGCGATCGTGGTCAGGCCGAGATAGGCGCCGTGCAGACGCAGGGTCAGCCAGCCCAGCGCAAAGCCGACGATACCGGCAATGACCACGCCCGTGACGAGGCCGAGGCCGACCGGCAGACCCAGATGGATGACGCTGAGCGCGGAGGCATAGCCGCCGAGGCCGCTCATCGCTGCCTGCGCGAAGCTGATTCGTCCGACATAGCCGACCAGCAGCGACCAACTCGCGGCCAGAAGCGCGTAGTAGAAGCCGATCGTGACCGTATAGACCCAGTAGTCCGAGAGCCCGACGAAGGGCAGTACGGCGAAGCCCAGCGCAAGGACGGCAAGACCGGTGATCTTCATCGGTGCCACGCCGCTCATGCCCGGCGCTCCCGACGGCCGAAGAGACCCTGCGGGCGCAGCAGCAGCACCGCGACTAGCACGAGAAGTCCGTAGGCGTCCTTGTAGGCCAGCGCCCGGCTCTGGTCGGGGATCAGGATCGTGGCGAAACTCTCCACCTGCCCGAGGATCACGGCTCCGATGATTGCTCCCGGCACCGATCCGAGGCCGCCGAGCACGACGATGATGTAGGCCTTGATGACCGGAACCACGCCCATGGGCGGCGTGACATTGAAAACCGGGCCGATCAGCGCTCCGGCGAGACCCGCCAGGGCGGCGCCGACGCCGAAGGCGATCAGCCCCGCACGCTGGACGCTGATCCCGTAGATCTCCGCGGCCATCCGGTCCTGGCTGACAGCGCGCACGGCCTTGCCGGCCCATGTGTAGCGCAGCGCGAGAATGACGGCCGTCATGAGAATGATCGCAGCACCGGCGGCGGCCAACCGGTCGCCGCTGATGATCAGCTCGCCGATCTCGACACGGCCGCGCATCAGGGGTTCCGGTCGCTGCGGCCAGGGGCCGAAGACGCTGTTTGCGAGATTCAGGAGAAAGATCGACAGGGCGAAGGTGATCATGATGGCATATTCTTCGGGACGGTCGATCTTGCCCGTATGGATGGGGCGTATCAGCAGCCATTCGATCGCGGCCCCGACGGCGAACAGGGCCACCGCGGCGACCAGAAGCGCGAAGAGCGGCGGCAGGCCGAGCGCACTGATCGCCAGGTAATAGGCGTATCCGCCGAGCATGTAGAGTTCGCCATGGGCGAAGTTCACGATGCGGAGGACGCCGAAGATGACCGCCAGCCCCAGCGCGGTGAGCGCGTAGAAGGAACTGATGATCAGACCGTTGATCGCCTGTTCGGAGATCGCCAGGAGGCTCATGCTGTTGCTCTTCAATTCTGCGGGGAAAACGGCGGGACAGCGGAAACGATGGACGCTTTCCACGGATCGGACAATGGCCTTGCAGCGCAGCAACTGTCGCAATGGGGCTCGCTGGAAGCGACAGATCGCGACAGATCGGCCGCAGGCGCGACCGCGCGGATGAGCTATGAAGCTCACCTCAACGTCTTGTCGAACCGCGCCAGGGAATTTTTGCCATGCCGCAGACCGATATCGTCGCCCTGCCCTTCGCAGAGCTCGCGCGCCTCATGGCTGCGGGCAGCTTGAACAGCGAGACGCTGGTTACAGAGTGCCTTGCGCGGACTGCGCGGCTGGATGACGGGCTCCACGCCTTCGTCAATGTCTATCCGCAGGCCGCGATGGATGCTGCCCGCCGGCTGGATCGCGAGCGCGCGGAGGGCCGCGTGCGTGGACCGCTCCACGGCATCCCCATCGCTGTGAAGGATCTGGCGGACATGGAAGGCCACGTCACCGGATTCGGCTCGCAGGTCTATGGCACGGCGGCCGCGACAGCGACGGCTCCATTCCTGCGTCGCCTGGAAGACGCAGGAATGATCCTGATCGGCAAGACCCAGATGGTCGAATTCGCCTTCGGGAGCTGGGGCACCAATGCCGCGCTCGGCGCGCCGCGCAACCCGCGGGCGGTCGATCGCCACTACATTGCCGGCGGCTCGAGCAGCGGCTCGGCGGTGGCCGTGGCCGCCGGCCTCGTGCCTGCGGCAATCGGCTCCGACACCGGTGGCTCGGTCCGGATTCCTGCCGCGCTCTGCGGAACCGTCGGCCTGAAGACAAGCTGGGGCGCGGTCTCCACCCGGGGCGTGGCGCCCCTGTCGCCCACTTTCGACACGATCGGCCCCCTCACCCATCACATCGACGATGCGCGGCTGATCTTCGAGGCCATGCGAGAACCTGAGACTGGACCGCGCGAGAGGCAGGCCTCGTCAATCATCGTCAGAACGCCGCAACGCGCGGAACTGGACCCGCTGGCACCGAGCGTGGCCGCAACCTTCCTCGCCAGCATCGCCGCCCTGTCCGAACAAGGCTTTTCGGCGCAGCCCCTTGTCCTGCCTCGCAAGTTCGTCGACTACCAGTCCGACACTGGTGCCATCATGGCGAAGGAGGCTTATGACGCGCTGCGGCATCTGGTGGACGATCCGGACCTGCCGCTGGACCCGGCCGTGCGCAGCCGCGTCCGGCAAGGCGCCGGCATCAGCGACGAAGCCTATGACGCGCTGGTGGCCGCACGGCGCGATGCACTGGAAAGGCTCGACGATCTCCTCGGCGACGGCGACGTCATCCTGCTGCCGACGACACCCATGCCCGCCTGCCCGTTGGCCGATGTCGACGAGACGCTGTTCCCCATGTCTCGGCTGACGCGGCTGGCCAACTATCTGGATCTCTGCGCGATCTCGGTGCCGGTTGCCACGACAGCGGACGGGTTGCCCATCGCCATGCAGATCTGTGCGCGAAGCGGCCGCGAGGACCTGGCCATGTCCGTCGCCGTCTCGCTGCTGGCTGCGATGCAGCAGCGCAGTCTCGCATCCGAAAACCAACCACAAGCCAGATAACAGCCTACAAGACGGGCTGCTCCGAAGGCCCGCGCCAGCGCACCGGAGGCACGCAGATGCGGGCTGGCCGATGGGATGAGTTGGAGAGCTCGCGTTGTAGCCGGCCGGCCCTGCGACCTGCCCCGGTCGCGCCGAGAGCGGGGATCCGTCGGTCTTGTGTTACGCGCACGCTCCCCACGTCCAACGATGTGTCGGACCTTTCGGCGTTGGTCATCTGGCCGTGCGCGCTGCACCCCTGTTCATTGATAGCTGCCCCGAATGCCGGATCAGCACGCCGGTCCGGCTGTTTCGTCCCAGGGCAGTCCACGCGGCTAATCGCAGCGCTCGAATACGCGCTCACCCGATCGGAAGGCGGTGTCCGAGATGTAGGTCATCTCCAGTGTCGAGACGTTGACCATGCCTTCGACGGTACATTCGGCGTTCATGCGGACGAGATTGCCATCACGGCTCACGTCCCGGACGTCGCAAAGCGATTCCGCGCCGCCGACCTGACCATTCTTGATGGTGTAAAGGGCATAGTGAATGTCGTCGCCAATCCGGTCGACGATGCTGCTATCATCGAGACCGCATAGCGACGGATCGCTCAGATACCGGCCATCGGCGAAGGGCAGCGCGACCGGGGCAATGGCCGCGGCGATTGCTGCCGGACCGCAGATCTCGCGCATCGTCGCGACCGCACGAGAAGTGCCGCGCAGGCCGAACCCGGCAATTTCGCCGCCGCCCTCGCCGCCGCCGGTGACCCTCAATTGATTGCCCGCGGCGAAGGCGTCGAGGAAAGCCTCGGGTAATGGCCGGTCAGCCACCCATGAATCGCCCGGCCCTTCATAGCTGGTGCTCGCCGTAAAATACTGCACATCGTTGCTGCCTGTGATCTCCAACAATAGCGGTTCCGGCTTTTGGTGCCTGCGCTCCAGTGCATCACCGTCATGGAAGAAGGTCAGCCAGAAGCCGGGCTCGAGGAATTCGGTGCCGCAGCCACCTTCGATACGGGAACGCCCGTCAATGGATATGGCTTCAATATCGACGCCGACCGGGTTGGTCGTCTGTCTCGCGGTCCATGCACCGCCGCTGTTGGCGGTCGCGCCCGAAGCCGACGAGCTTTGAGCGGTAGAGTCGTCCAGTACAATGACGAAGCGCTTTTCGCCGGTCGGGCAGCAACGCGGATCGCCCGGGTTCATGACTGTCATTGTCACTTCAAACCGGCCCGGTGCGAAAAGGATGTCACGAGCGCCATCGCCGACGATATCGCCGAGCGGTGTATCCTTCACGACCTCGTAGCGCCCCCCAACGTCCCGGAGAAGCCATTCATCAAGATAGTCGCTGTTGCCACCGGAGGGATGGTAGATCAGCGCGACCGCATCTTTCGTACCGCGCCCGGTCAGGTCGCCGTAGAAGAGATTGACCTGCATCGGATCGAGAAAGTCGGTCTTTCGTAGTTCTACGGCAAGCGTCTCCGCCGCCGGCCCATGCAAACCTTCAATCTGCTGCGCGATGGCAACGCCGGTGCTCGATAAGACTGCCGCAGACAATATGGCGGCACGCAACATGTCTCCCTCCCTTTCGCATCGCATCTGCAATGGAGGGAACATATCAATACGCGCTTTCGCGCAGAATCTGGATCAACGGAGCTGGCTGGCCCGGCGAGATTCTGCCCCCGTGCCGCAGCCAAATGTAACCTGTTGAACTTGCTTGCATCACCGCTGCGACTATCCCCTCGAGTTCAGCACGCGAAGACCCTACGCTACGTCAGCTTAACAGCAGCCATGCGGTGCGGGTCGGTCGCAAGGCTGTCATCAACGATTGTCGTGCGACGCAAATTAGATGAGGCGACGGCCCGCGGTCAAAAAAACTTCGGGCGAGACAATGCGATAAGTCATTCCCTCGGAACTCTCGCCCCTCGCGAAGATCGCGGACATCCGGACGGCACGACGTGCCTGCCTTCCGAAGTTTTGATGAGACAAGCTCGTGCTGACGGATTTGGAATTCTAACGGCCGATGGCAGTGGTGAAGCAGAGGCGACACCCACGCGCACTGCCATGGCTTCACACTCCTGTCTTGCCGGCCTTCGCGTGGGAGAGATCGCTGCGCACAGGCCTGAAAGATTGAGGCAAATTTTCTCTGTTAACCCCACGGTAACCACTCCCTCGACTCCTGCTGCTACCCGAGGTAGTTTTCGAAAAACCCAATCGATTTTCGACAGCAAGGTCGTAGATTTGCCGCGTATACTATGCCTCGTATGTTCGAAAGTTATTGGTTTCATCATGGCGATTCTTCCAGAATTGGCCTCTGCCGATGCGATTAATCGTAACATTCTTGCAATATACGACAATTCCTTCGAAGCAACGCCTTCGGATACGATGATCCACATGAATGCCGAGATGCCTCTCAATCATCTCGGCTATGTCCTGCGCTATCACGATCTGCAGGACGGCCCACCGACCTTGGAAGCGACACGAGACGTCGTGGCGGTCCTGACGATGTTCACTTACAACGTCGAGGATACC
This sequence comes from Aurantimonas sp. A2-1-M11, assembly GCF_036549475.1. Classification (NCBI taxonomy): domain Bacteria; kingdom Pseudomonadati; phylum Pseudomonadota; class Alphaproteobacteria; order Hyphomicrobiales; family Aurantimonadaceae; genus Aurantimonas; species Aurantimonas sp. A2-1-M11. The sequence goes on from NZ_JAZHLI010000001.1 coordinate 176,152, forward strand.
GAGGCCTATTTCGGCTGGCTGGATGAGGCGGCGAAAACCGTTCCTCGCATTCTCATCCTGGGCGAGTTCGGCGGCCCGCTCACCCCCGGAAGCCGGCGTCGCGTCAACCGCGTTCTCGAGAGAATGGGGCTGACGCTTACATCTGAATTTGTCAGCAGTATTACGTCGTCCCAAGTCACTCGGATCGACCCGTCTATTATCGGCTTCGAGAGTGATCTCGATCCAGTGCCACCCGAGCATTCTGTGGTCTCGCGCCTTGGTGAGGATGCCAGGGTCGCACTCGAATACGAGGCGGACATCCTCGGCCGCACAATGCGCAGCGTCGCCGTGGCAACGGGGCCGGGCGGGGGCTATGTGGCGGGACCCTTTGTATTGCATTTCGACCCCGTGCTCGAGATCAAGCGTTGGATCGTCAATCCGTTCGAGTTCTTCGGGCGGGCGCTTCAGGCGGAGCCCTTTCCTATCCCCGGACGACATAGGATCGTGTGGTGTTGATGGATTAGGAGCCACACGCATGTCGCAGATATTTGATGCGAGCAGTGAAGCGCGTTTCCTGTCATTCGTCGAGGAACTGGTGGGCGTGATCGGTCACGCGGATCGCGCCGGACCGCTTCGAGACTACTGCACCGGCCTGTTGCTGCCGGCTGAACGCAAGAGCGTGGAGCCGATGGCAGCGATCGCTGCGCCGTCACGCGTCGCCGCACAACACCAGTCACTGCTTCATTTCGTCGGGCAATCGCCGTGGTCGGACGAAACGGTCCTTGCCAAGGTTGCCGCGATGGTCACGCCCGCGGTCGAGGGCAGCGGGCCGATCGAGGCCTGGATCATCGACGACACCAGCTTTCCAAAGAAAGGCAGGCATTCTGTCGGCGTGGCGCGCCAGTATTCCGGCCAACTCGGCAAGCAGGACAACTGTCAGGTCGCCGTCTCGCTGTCGATCGCAAACGACGCAGCGAGCCTTCCAGTCGCCTATCGTCTCTATCTGCCGCAGGACTGGGCCGACGATCCCGCGCGCCGGCAAAGAGTTGGCGTTCCGGAAGACGTCGGCTTCAAGACCAAGCCGATGATCGCTCTCGACCAGATCATCGCCGCCTGCGACGCGGGCTTGCCGCGAGGCGTCGTCCTGATGGATGCCGGATATGGCGCCGACACGAAGCTGCGTTCCGGTGTCACCACGCTCGGGTTGACTTACGCGGCAGGCATCCTGCCGCAGACATCGTTGTGGACGCGGGACAATCCCCCGCCGTCGCCGCGTGTCTGGTCTGGCCGCGGCCGACCGCCAAAGCGGATCCGCCGCGATCGCGAGCACCAGCCCGTATCAGCCAAGACGCTGGCGCTCGGCTTGCCCGACGAGGCGTGGACCAAGATCATGTGGCGGGAGGGCTGCGAAGAGCCGCTCGCGTCTCGCTTCGCCCGTGTGCGCGTGCGGCCGGCGCACCGCGATTACAATCGCAGCGAGCCCCGTCCCGAGGAATGGCTGTTGATCGAATGGCCCCACGGCGAGGACGAGCCGAGCAAATACTGGTTGTCGACCTTCCCAGAGAGCATCGCCTTCGATCGGATGGTGCAACTCACCAAGATGCGGTGGCGGATCGAGCGCGACTATCTCGAGCTCAAGCAGGAGCTTGGGCTCGGCCACTACGAGGGCCGCGGCTGGCGGGGCTTTCACCACCATGCAACGCTCTGCAGCGCAGCATACGGATTCCTGATCGCCGAACGGGCGAGGTTTCCCCCCTCAGCACTGGCCCCAACCAAACGCCCGACGCCTGGCGTTCCCGCAGGTCGTCGATCCCGCAGCGCCGCCACTGCGACCCGAACGGCACGTGCCGAACTCGATCGCGACCGTGCGAAGACGCCTCACAAGCGCACTCGCGCGAAGTCTCGAACGATGTCCCTGTTGTGCAACGAAATATCCGCCAAACCGAATCCTGCCAGGTTTATGACGCAGTAGGACTAGAACATGCCGTTCGAATTGGCCGAGCTTCCCGGGATGACCTGGAGCACATCCCAGTGCTCGACGATCTGGCTGCCGCTCGGCCGCGTTTCATGCGACATCCCATGGCGCCCTTGCCTCGTTGCGATGGACGCACGACCTTGTCGATGACACGAACTCACGAGGATCGCACGATGCGCAAAGGTTCGGATCTGCTGGTCGCCACGCTGGCGAACGAAGGCGTCGACTGCATCTTTGGCGTTCCCGGCGAAGAGAATCTCGACGTTCTGGAATCCCTGCGCACGTCGAGGATCAGGCTGATCCTCACGCGGCACGAGCAGGCGGCGGCCTTCATGGCGGCCACCCATGGCCGGCTGACCGGCAGGCCGGGCGTCTGCATCGCCACGCTCGGTCCCGGTGCCCTCAATTTCTCGACCGGGGCGGCCTATGCGCATCTCGGCGCGATGCCGATGATAATGATCACCGGGCAGAAGGCGATCATGACCGCCAAGCAGGCCCGGTTCCAGATCGTCGACGTCGTCGCCTCGATGAAGCCGCTGACCAAGATGACCCGGCAGATCGTCAGCGCCGCCAGCATTCCCTCGGTGGTTCGCGATGCCTTCCGCGTCGCGATGGAGGAGCGGCCGGGGCCGGTGCATCTGGAACTGCCCGAGGATGTCGCCGCGGAAGAGAGCGTCGACGTCCCAATGATCCCGGCCCATCCGCTGGAGCGGCCGATCGCTCCGCGTGAAGCACTGGACCGGGCGGCCGACATGATCCTTGCGGCAAGGCGGCCGCTGGTGATGATCGGCGCCGCCGGCAACCGGCCGCATCTCGTCGAGACGCTGTCGTCCTTCGTGGGACGTACCCTGCTGCCCTTCTTCAACACGCAGATGGGCAAGGGCGCCGTCACGGGCGGTTCCAACCTCTACATGGGAACCGCCGCGCTGTCCGAGCGAGACCATGTGCATCAGGCCGTCAACCATGCCGATCTGATCATCGCCGTCGGCCACGACACGATCGAGAAGCCGCCCTTCCTGATGAAGAGCGCCGGCGGCTGCAAGGTGATCCATATCGGCTACCAGTCCGCCGCCGTCGAACAGGTCTATCATCCCGATGCCGAGGTGATCGGCGACATCGCCGCAACCGTCACGGGCCTTGCCGACCGGCTCGAGGGCAAGCTCGTCGCCGATCCCTCCATGCTGGAACTGCGCCAGACGATCCTGTCGAAGATCAACGACCGCGCCGAGGAGGACCGTTTCCCGATCACGCCGCAGCGGATCGTCCACGATGTGCGCCAGGTCATGCCGGAGGACGGGATCGTCTGCCTCGACAACGGCATGTACAAGTTCTGGTTCGCCCGGAACTACCGGACCCATGTCGCCAACACGCTGCTGCTCGACAATGCGCTGGCGACCATGGGCGCCGGCCTTCCCTCGGCGATGATGGCGGCCATGCTGTACCCCAAGCGCCGCGTCATGGCGGTCTGCGGCGACGGCGGCTTCATGATGAACTCGCAGGAGATGGAGACGGCCGTCCGGCTCGGTCTCAACCTCGTCGTCGTCATCCTGAACGACAACGGCTACGGCATGATCCGCTGGAAGCAGTCGGTCGACGAATTCCCCGATTTCGGGCTGACCTTCGGCAATCCCGACTTTGTCCGTTATGCCGAAGCCTATGGCGCCACGGGCTCGCGGGTCACGGCCGTGGACGACCTCGTCCCGACACTGGAGGCAGCCTTCGCTGGCGGCGGCGTCCACCTCGTCGAGGTCCCGATCGACTATGCCGAGAACACACGCGTTCTCGTGGAGGAACTGCGCAACCGCACGCCGGACATCAAGCTCGCCTGATCGGGCTGGTCACCCGTCGTCCGGTCGTCGAAGGGCGCCTCCTGGCCGACCGGCGAGCCAGGTCGACCATCGTATTCGACCTGACAGAAATGGCGGCTTTGCGTGCTCAACTGGCCTTGGCTCCCACCGCGCCAAGTGCGCCACCGGCCGATTCCGGCGCCTGCGCAGGGCGAGCGCCGCCAGAAAGCGCTCCATCAGCGGCGAGTCCCCGAAGCGTCGATATGTGCGCTCGGAGTCCAGGGAAAACTCCGGCTTGACCGCACGCAGCCGATCGATCGCCGTCCGGGCTCAGGGAGGGCAGAAAGCGGGCAATGGCGGGGAAGCCCCCGCAAATCCCGCGCGCTGTCCCATGCGGCAGACGACGCCTGCACGATCTGCCGATCCGGCTCGAGCCCATGATGTCGACAACTTGGTCGCTAGAGATTTCGCCGTGGTCTGGAAGGGCCGCACCCATCGGTCGTCGGCAGGCGTTCCCCCTCGGCTAGGCATGCGGGCGAACACCAGACCAACACCGCAGTTGCAGATTTGAACGAGGATCCGAGAAAACATGCGACCTGCAATCCAGCGCACAATGGCGTGCGCCCTCCTGACCACCCTCTTCGGCACGCCCGCGATGGCGGACGAGGCGACGCGCGCAACCGTGGACGCGGTGGTGGAACCGCTGATGGCCGAACACGGCGTGCCGGGCATGTCCGTCGCGATCCTTCACGAGGGCGAGCGACATTTCTTCCACTACGGCGTCGCGTCCCGCGAGACGGGCAAGACGGTGAACGACGAGACCCTGTTCGAGATCGGATCGCTGTCGAAGCCCTTCACCGGAACCCTTCTGGCGCGGCTCGAAGCGGAAGGCGCCGTGGACCTGTCGAGCCGGGCGCAGACCGTGCTGCCGGATCTTGCGGACAGCCCGATCGGCGGGGCAAGCCTGCTCGAACTCCATACCTTCGTCGCCGGTGGGCTGCCGCTGCAGTTTCCCGATGGCGTCAACGCGACGAATTTTGCCGACTACTTCCGCGATTTCGAGCCGACAGACGAGATCGGCGGCAGCCGCCTCTACTCCAATCCCTCGATCGGGCTCTCGGGCCATCTGGCCGCCGCGAGCACCGGCGGTTCCTTCCCGTCCCTGATGGCGGGGAAGATCTTCGAGCCGATGGGTCTGACCGATACGTTCCTGGAGGTCCCGGAGGATCGCGTGGATGACTATGCCCAAGGCTACACGCGCGACAACAACGCCGTGCGCGTCAATCCGGGCCTCTTCGACGAGGAAGCCTACGGCATCAAGACCACGGCAAGCGACTTCCTTCGCTTCGTGGAGTCCTCCGTCGATCCGGCAGGTCTCGACGACGACCTGAAGGCGGCGTTGCTGAAGGCGCGCACCGGCGTCTACCGGGTCGATGCGATGCATCAGGGCCTCGGTTGGGAGCTGTATGCCGCCCCTGCCCGCCTCGACGATCTCCTCCAGGGCGCCGATGTGGCCTTCGTCCTCGAGCCGAACCGCGTGAAGCGCCCCGCTTCCCCGGTGACCGGCGACGCTGTCGGTACCGTCTCGAAGACCGGCTCCACCGGCGGCTTCGGTGCCTATGCACTGTTCCAGCCCGAGCGCGGTACGGCAATCGTGCTCCTCGCCAACCGGTTCTGGCCGAATCCGGCGCGCATCGAAGCCGCACACGCAATCCTCGAAGCGATCGATCCGGACTTCGTGGCGCAATAGGATCGCAGCGGCCGGCGGTGCCCCGCGACTATGCACCGCCGGCCGCGTCTGCTTCTTTGGGATTCGCGCGAGGACTTGCATGGATCGCCCGGCATCCCTGCATGCCGCCCTTGATCAAGAGGCTGCTACTGGCCAGGCAGCTTGAAGGACCGGAACCATGCGGGTTGCGAAGGTTGCCATCGCCGGCTTCGGCGGCGTCGGTCGCGCCACGGCGATGCTGCTTTTGTCGCGCCNTCAAGAGGCTGCTACTGGCCAGGCAGCTTGAAGGACCGGAACCATGCGGGTTGCGAAGGTTGCCATCGCCGGCTTCGGCGGCGTCGGTCGCGCCACGGCGATGCTGCTTTTGTCGCGCCGCGAGCGCTATCTGCGGCTCTACGGGACCGAGGTTCGTCTGGTCGCGGTCTGCGGTTCGCGATCCGGACTGAGCGACCCGAACGGGCTCGAGGCGAATCGATTGGACACGCTGCAAGCCGGCCTGTCGGGACCGGACTTCGTTGCGGCCAGCGGCGCCGACATCGTGATCGAGGCAGGGCCCAGCGATTTTCGGACAGGAGGTCCGGGCCTCGCCTATCTCCGCGCCGCCCTGACCGACGGCCGGGACGCGATCACGATCTCGAAGGGCGCGCTGGTCCACAGCGGGCGGGCGTTGCGCGCCCTCGCACAAGTCTCGGGCGCGACCCTGAAGATCAGCGGCGCCACCGCGGGGTCCCTCCCGACGATCGACCTCATCGAGCACAGCCTGCTCGGCTGCACCGTCCTGCGGATGGAAGGCATCCTGAACGCCACGACCAACTATCTCCTCGCCGCCATGACGGCGCGGGGGATCGGGTTCGACACGGCGTTGCGGGAAGCCCAGGCCGGCGGGTTCGCCGAGAGCGACCCGCGCAACGACACGGAAGGATGGGATACCGCCAGCAAGCTCCTGATCCTGGCCAATTTCGGGCTGGGCCTCGACCTGGCGATGGACGACATCGTCGTCGAGGGCATTCATTCGGTGACGGTGCAGCAGATTGCGGCATGGCAGGCGGACGGCCTCGTGCCCAAGCTCGTCGGCAGCCTTGCCCTCGATGACGGCACGGCGCGTGCCGACGTCGGCATCAGGACCTATCCGCTGGCCGATCCGCTCGCGCAGGTGCGGGGAAAGAACAAGGCGATCCGCATCAGCACCGATGCGATGGGCGAGACGATCGCCATCGGCTCCGGGACCGAGCCGATCGCCACGAGCGCCGCCGCGCTGAAGGATCTCGAACACATCCTGGTGGCGCGAGCCGCCCCGCGGCTCTGACGCTGTCGCAGAATTCCTCATGACTGTGCGCCAGGACGGTGGGCAGCCACGCAATCTCGGCGATTGAGGTCGCCCGGGCCCCCGCGGATCCGGCCCAAGGACCAATGCCCGGCGACGGAGAAACGGTCGTAAGGGCGTGGGCCTTCGGGCTTGGCGGCCAACGCCGGAAGCACGGCAGAGCCCGTCGAAAGTTTTTTATTCCGATCGGTATTGAAGTCCTTGAACCGGTCGGAGAGCCTTTCTATCTGATCGCTACCAATCGGTACATATCGCACCGATCCGGACGCTCGCCGCCCTTTCCGATGATTTGGGGGCCTGGCACAGCGCCCGTCACTAAGGGCAAGATCATGACCCGTCTTCTCACCACCAGCGCCGTCGCGCTCGTTCTGCACGACCCTGGCGTCCGCGCAAAACGTGCCCGGATCTGACGCTACCAGCCGCGCCAACGCTTTCGCCGAGCGCGAACGGATTGCCGCCGGATATCCCGATGCCGCTGCCCGGTCGACGACGCGCAGCTCGACCTACGGCTATCCGGCCGCCGATCAGTCATCGGCCGACATTCCGGGCTCCGAATACGCGCGCAAGCGAGCGGAAGAGGCAGCCCGCGCCAGCGTCCTGCGCCCTCTCGGCGCCCGCAGCTACTGACATTCCAGCCTGCAGGCAGGCTTCGTTTCGCCCGGGCGCGGGCCGAGTCGGCGCCCGGGCGGCATCATCCATGCAGGCGACCCTGCCATGGTGTTTGCCCCTCGCCCGGCGGTCTCATCGCCGTCCGTCGTGCCGGCTCCCTAGCCGACCGTAATGCATCGCGCCTTCAAGTTTCCATCGAGAGCGGACGGTCGGGCTGGAGATCGTCCGGCCGCTGAGCTTCTCACAATCCTTCGCAAGAGGTTCCAATGAAACGGACAGTCTTTCGGCGGCTCCTCTGGAGCTCGAGCCTGGTGGTCGCCATCGCCGCGGGCGCGACGACCGCGGCCCTGAACGAAGCGGATCGCGCGGCGGCCGATGAATCGGCAGCCACCGCCCCCGTCGCGGTGAAGGTCTCCGTCCAAGAGGTGACACCGCGATCCGTGACGCTCTGGAGGGAGTATTCCGGGCGGCTGGAAGCGGTCGACCGCGTCGAGATCAGGCCCCGCGTCGGCGGCGCGATCCAGTCGTTTCATTTCCGCGAGGGCGCACTCGTGAAGACGGGCGATCTCATCGCGACGATCGACCAGGCGCCCTATCAGGCGGCCGTCGCAAGGGCCCGTGCCGATGTCGAGGCGGCCGAGGCCCAGGTGCGCCTGGCAGCGCTGGAAGTCGGTCGCGCCAAGTCCCTGGTGACCTCCCGCGCCGTCTCGCAGAGCACCCTCGACCAGCGCGCCAGCGCCTCCGCCCAGGCGGTCGCCAACGCCGATGCGGCAAAGGCCGCCCTGAGAACCGCCGAACTCGATCTCGGCTACACCGAGGTCCGCTCGCCGATCGACGGCCGCATCGGCCAGATCGCGGTGACCGCAGGCAATCTGGTGGCGGCGGGGCTCTCGTCCGCCGTTCTCACCACGGTGGTCTCGGTCGATCCGATCTATGCCGGCTTCGACGTGAATGCCGGCGATGTCGCCGAGATCCTCTCCGCGCTGCCGGAGCAGAACGGCCCGCTGCCCGCCTATGGCGACATCCCGGTCGAGGTGCAGCGGTTCGATTCCGAGGGTGCGCAGGCGGCCGTGCGCGGCCATGTCCAGCTCATCGGCAACGAGGTCGATCCCCAGAGCGGCACCTTGCGGATCAGGGCCGCGCTCGATAATCCGAAGGGATCGCTCATCCCCGGCGAATTCGTGCGGATCCGGCTCGGGCAACCCCGGCCGGAGGACAGGCTGCTGATCAGCGAGCGTGCCGTCGGCACCGATCAGGACCGCAAATACGTGCTGGTCGTCGGCAAGGACAGGACGGTCGAGTACCGCACCATCCGGCTGGGTGCCTCGGTCGACGGGCTGCGGGTGGTCGAAGACGGCCTGAAGCCCGGCGAGCAGATCGTCGCCGAAGGAATCCAGTCCCTGACGCCCGGCACCCTCGTCGATCCCGAACCCGTCACGCTCGCCTCTGCCGAATAAGTCGTGACGGTCAGGACGGGCTGGCTCTCCCCCGCAGCCGGGCCGTCCGTCCACCCAGTGCCTCGATATCCGCATGCCGCCGTGACGCCCCGTTTTGCCGGGCGCCGGGCACCCTGCCGCTGAAACGCCCTCGCCGGCAAACGGAGAGACCCACATGAACATCTCGAACTTCTTCATTGATCGTCCGGTCTTTGCAGGCGTCTTGTCGGTCTTCATCCTGCTCGGCGGTCTGCTCGGCATGCAGGCCCTGCCGATCTCCGAATATCCCGAGGTCGTGCCGCCCTCCGTCGTGGTCCGCGCGCAATATCCCGGCGCCAACCCGAAGGTCATCGCGGAGACCGTCGCGACGCCGATCGAGGAGGAGATCAACGGTGTCGAGGGCATGCTCTACATGTCCAGCCAGGCGACCGCCGACGGCGCCCTCACCCTGACCGTCACGTTCCAGCTCGGCACCGATCCCGACCGGGCCCAGCAGCTCGTCCAGAACCGCGTGAGCCAGGCGGAGCCCCGGCTGCCGGAAGAGGTCCGCGCGCTCGGCATCACCACGACCAAGAGCTCGCCCGACCTGATGATGGTGGTACACCTCGTCTCGCCGGACGGGCGCTACGACATCAAGTATCTGCGCAACTACGCCGTCATCAATGTTGCCGACAGGCTGGCGCAGATCGCCGGCGTCGGCGACGTCCAGGTGTTCGGTTCGGGCGACTATGCCATGCGTGTCTGGCTCGACCCGCAGAAGGTCGCCGAGGAGGGCCTGTCGGCGAGCGACGTGGTGTCCGCGATCCGCCAGCAGAACGTCCAGGCCGCGGCCGGCCAGATCGGCGCGCCGCCGACCAGCGGCAACATCGAGCTGCAGCTCTCCGTGAACGCGCAAGGCCGGCTGAACACGCCCGAGGCCTTCGGCGACATCATCGTCAAGACCGCACCGAATGGCGCCATCGTCAGGCTGCGCGACGTCGCCCGGGTCGAACTCGGCGTCTCCAGCTATTCGCTGCGCTCGCTTCTCAGCAGCGAGCCGGCCGTCGCCCTGCCGATCTTCCAGTCGCCGGGCTCCAACGCGATCGCCGTCTCCGACGCCATCCGCGCGACGATGGACGAGCTGCAGGCCAACATGCCCCAAGGCGTCGAGTACGAGATCGTCTACGACACGACCCAGTTCGTGCGCGCCTCGATCGAGGCCGTGGTGCACACGCTGCTCGAGGCCGTGGTGCTCGTCGTGCTGGTCGTCATCGTCTTCCTGCAGACCTGGCGTGCTTCGATCATTCCGCTGATCGCCGTCCCGGTATCGATCATCGGCACCTTCGGCGCGCTCTACGTGCTTGGCTTTTCGATCAATGCGCTCAGCCTGTTCGGCCTGGTGCTGGCGATCGGCATCGTCGTCGACGACGCGATCGTCGTCGTCGAGAATGTCGAGCGCAACATCGAGGAGGGCCTGGCCCCGCGCGAGGCGACCTACAAGGCGATGCGCGAGGTCTCCGGCCCGATCATCGCGATCGCGCTGGTCCTCGTCGCGGTCTTCGTTCCGCTCGCCTTCATTTCGGGTCTCACGGGGCAGTTCTACCGCCAGTTCGCCGTCACGATCGCCATCTCGACCGTCATCTCCGCGATCAATTCGCTGACGCTGTCGCCGGCACTCGCCGCCCTCCTCCTGAAGGGGCACGATGCGCCGAAGGATCCCCTGACACGGGCCATGGACGGCCTCTTCGGGTGGTTCTTTCGCGGCTTCAACCGCACCTTCAACTTCGGCTCGCGCGCCTATGGCAACTCCGTCGGACGATTGCTGTCGAGAAAGACGATCGTCATGGGCGTCTATCTCGTCCTCGTCGGCGCGACCGCGTTCATGTTCAACCAGGTGCCCGGCGGCTTCGTGCCGGCGCAGGACAAGGGCTACCTCGTCGGCTTCGCCCAGCTGCCCGATGGCGCCAGTCTGGATCGGACCGAGACTGTCATCCGGCAGATGAGCGACATCGCGCTCGACGAGCCGGGCGCCAGCAGCACCGTCGCCTTCCCGGGCCTGTCGATCAACGGTTTCACCAACAGCCCCAGCGCCGGCGTCGTCTTCGTCACCGAAGCGCCGTTCGAGGACCGGGAAGACCTGCCGGGCGGCGCCATCGCGGGCTCGCTCAACCAGAAATACGCCTCCATCCGCGAGGCGACGATCGCCATGTTCCCGCCGCCTCCAGTCCAGGGCCTCGGCACCATCGGCGGCTTCAAGCTGCAGATCCAGGACCGCGCCGGCCGCGGCTACGAGGCACTGAGCCAGGCGACGAAGGACTTCCTGGCCAAGGCGCGCGCGGCGCCGGAGCTCGCCGGCATGTTCTCCAGCTATCGGATCAGCGTTCCGCAGCTCTTCGCCGATCTCGACCGGACCAAGGCGCATCAGCTCGGCGTCTCGGTCACGGACGTCTTCGACACGCTGCAGATCTATCTCGGCTCGCTCTATGTGAACGACTTCAACGCCTTCGGCCGCACCTACTCGGTGCGCGTCCAGGCCGATGCCGGCGATCGCAGCCAGCCCGACGATATCGCCCGCCTGAAGGTGCGCTCATCGAACGGCGCCATGGTGCCGCTGTCGGCGCTGATGACCGTGAAGCCCTCGGCCGGGCCGGAACTGGTGACCCGCTACAACGGGTTCCTCGCCGCAGACATCAATGGCGGCCCCGCCCCCGGCTATTCCTCCGGCGAAGCGCAGGCCGCGGTGGAGCGCGTCGCGGCCGAGACACTGCCCAATGGCTTCGGCTTCGAGTGGACGGACCTGACCTACCAGCAGATCATCGCCGGCAATTCCGGCCTGATCGTCTTTCCGCTGGCCCTGCTCCTGGTCTTTCTGGTGCTTGCGGCCCAGTACGAGAGCCTGACCCTGCCCATCGCGATCATCATGATCGTGCCGACGGGAATCCTCGCCGCGCTGGTCGGCGTCTGGCTCGACCAGGGCTACAACAACATCTTCACGCAGATCGGGTTCATCGTGCTGGTCGGCCTGTCCGCCAAGAACGCCATCCTGATCGTCGAGTTCGCCCGCGATCTGGAGATTTCCGGCATGACGACCCGCCAGGCGGCGGTCGAGGCGAGCCGGCTGCGGCTGCGCCCCATTCTTATGACCTCGATCGCCTTCATCATGGGCGTCGTGCCGCTGGTGCTGTCGACCGGCCCGGGCGCCGAGATGCGCGCGGCCATGGGTGTCGCGGTGTTCGCCGGCATGCTGGGCGTCACGGTCTTCGGGATCTTCCTGACGCCGGTGTTCTACGTGCTGGTGCGCAAGCTCTCCGGCTTCCGGCCCCTGGCGCGGGCCGACGCGGCGATGCCGGAGGCGGCATCAGTGGCCCATCCATGAACCGCCTTCAGCCGCGGGAGGCGGCAGCTTGATGTCCCGTTACGCTTTGAAAAACCCGGATAATCCCCATATGATAGCCAAGACTGGCATAGAGTATGAGGACCGGGAAAAAAGCGACATGGCCAGAGGACGTCCCAGAGAGTTCGATGTCGACGATGCCCTCGACAAGGCCATTCTCCTGTTCTGGCGACAGGGCTACGAGGGCACGTCGCTGGCCGACCTCATCGACGCCATGGGCATCACCAAGCCCAGCCTCTACGCCGCCTTCGGCAACAAGGAAGAGCTGTTCAGGAAGGCGGTCGACCGCTACGCCGAACGGCGCATCGCCTATCTCGACACGATCCTCGACCAGCCCTCGTCCCGGCGCGCCATCGAAGGCTTCCTGATGCTGTTTACCGGCGCGGAAGCACCCGACGGGACGCCGAGCGGCTGCCTCATGGTGCAGGGGGCGCTCGTCTGCAGCCCTGACGGCGATTCCGTCAAGGACGATCTCCAGTCGCGCCGGATGTCCAATCTGAAGCGGCTCTGCGAACGGCTGGAGCGCTGGAAGGCCGACGGCGACCTGCCAGCCGATACCGACACCGACAGCCTCGGCCGCTATGTGATCACCGTCGCCAATGGTCTCGTGGTGCAGGCCAATGGCGGCGCCAGGCCCGAACAGCTCGAGACGGTCGTCCGGCAGTTCATGCAATCGTGGCCCGGCAAGCCGGATGAAGCGGGGGCTGCCCCGGACATCTGCGCGGCTTGACGCGAAGGCGACTCAAACGTCGGCGCGACCTGCGGGACCGGACCGGGTATCCCGTCCCGCAGCGGCCTCAGCCGGTGACGAACGCCAGAAGGTCGGCGTTCAGAGCGTCGGCGTTCACTGTCAGCATCCCGTGCGAGAAACCGGGATAGGTCTTCAGCGTGCCGTTCGGCAGCAACTTGATCGCCTTCAAGGCTGCAGCGGCGATCGGAACGATCTGGTCGTCCTCACCGTGCAGCACCAGCGTCGGCACGGTGATCGCCTTGAGGTCCTCGGTCTGGTCGGTTTGCGAGAAGGCCTTGATGCCATCGTAATGCGCCTTGGCGCTGCCCATCATGCCCTGCCGCCACCAGTTCTGGATCACGCCCTCATGGACCGTCGCGCCGTCCCGGTTGAAGCCGTAGAACGGCCCCGACGGGACGTCGCGGAAGAACTGTGCGCGATTGCCGGCCAGCGCCGCCCGAAAGCCGTCGAAGACCTCCAGCGGTGTGCCTTCCGGGTTGTCGTCGGTCTTCAGCATCAGCGGCGGAATGGCGGAGACAAGGACCGCCTTGGCCACGCGCCCGGCAGGTTCGCCGTGTTGCGCCACATATCGCGCGACTTCGCCGCCACCGGTGGAGTGGCCGATGTGGACCGCATTCCGCAGGTCCAGCGCCTCGGCGACGGCGAACGCATCGGCGGCATAATGGGCCATGTCGTGTCCGTCGGCGACCTGCGCCGAGCGTCCGTGGCCGCGTCGGTCATGTGCGACGACGCGATAGCCCTTCGACAGGAAGAACAGCATCTGCGCGTCCCAGTCGTCGGAGCTGAGCGGCCAGCCATGGTGAAAGACGATGGGCTGGGCGTCCCTGGGCCCCCAGTCCTTGTAGAAGATCTGTACGTCGTCGCTGGTCGTGACAAAGCCCATGGTGTGTTCTCCTTCTGGAACGGCGGCGTTGGCGGGCACTGCAGCATGTGCATTCCCCTGGGAAAAGCAAAGCTGTGTTACTGCGATCCGCACAGAGCTTGCTCGGCTGCTCGGGAGGATACTGCGACGGTCATGCAGCGCCATTCCACGGTGAATGGCGATCCGGGTTGCGAACGCAGTCCCTCCGCTCCTCGGCAGGGTCTCCGATGAGCTGCCCTGTGTGACGGTCCAAGGTCGAGTCTGCCGACGTAACGGCATCGCGGCTTTCCACCCGCAATGCTTGCAGGCTCTGTGCGGGCGGGACATCACGAGGCTCGTGCGACAGCCGCTTTTCGCCTGGCGTCGTCGCGCGCCTCGTCGTCCCGCCAGAGATCAGGCTGCGACGCTCGGCACCGGCGTATTCAGCAGCTGCTGTTCCCACAAGTAAGCGATGCCGCTCCCGCCGGCATGCTGCGCGAAGATCTCGGTCATCTTGCTGGCGGTATCGTCCCGGGCCCAGTCACGCTGCCATTCGGCAGCCAGCGCGACCCATGTCATCATGTTTGCGCCGGCCGCGATCATGCGCTGGATGGCGACCTGATGGGCTTCGACCGAAACGCCACCGGATGCATCGGTGATCACCGTCACGTCCCAGCCTTCGCCGAGGGCCTGGATCGTCGGCATCGCGACGCACACCTCGGTCCACAGGCCGGCGATGATCAGCTGCTTGCGGCCGGTTGCCTTGACCGCGTCCACCACCGTCCGGTCCTCCCAGGTGTTGATGAGCGTGCGGTCGATCACGTCCTGTCCCGGGAACACCTCGGTGATCTGAGGGAAGAGCAGACCGCCGCGCTCGGCAAGCACGGACGTCAGGATCGTGGGAACGGCGAAGGCCTTGGCGGCCTTTGCCAGGCCGGCAGTGTTGTTGATCACCATCTGCGGTTCGTGGCTGTTCAGGTTCGCAAGCTGGTAGGGCTGGTGGTCGATGAGAACAAGAACCGAGTCTTCGGGACGAAGTAGCGAATCAAGGCCGTTACGGGGGATCATCACGATATCCTTTGGCTGCCGCAAGGGACGGCGATGGGTTCACTGGAGACCTGCGCCAGTGGGCGAAATTGCCTGAACGCTGTTTGCTGGACTTTTTGCTGATGCGATAGCGCCATACTCAGGCAAGCTGTGTCGCGAAAGAAGGAACGCCAAATTGGACATCGAGGATCTTCAGACATTCGTCGCAGTGGCCGATGCCGGGGGCGTATCGGCCGCCGCACGCCGGCTCGGCGTCTCCAAATCGATCGTCAGTCGGCGACTCTTTCGGGTCGAAGCGGAGCTCGGCGTCCAGCTTCTGGCACGAACGACCCGAGGCGCCGCGCTCACGGAAGCGGGATCCACGTTCAGGGACCATGCAGCCCGGGCCAGCGCCGAGATCGATACGGCCAGGGAGACGATCCTGCCCAGCGGCGAACTGCGCGGCCGCCTGAGGGTTGCCATGCCGCTATCCTTCGGCCCGACCCACTTCTCCCCCGTGCTTGCGGACATGGCGCAACGACACCCGCAACTCCACGTCCATACCTCCTACAGCGACCGCTTCGTCGATCTGATCGCCGAGGGTTTCGATTGCGCGATCCGGGTTGGTTATCTCCAGGACTCCAACCTGATCGCGAAACGCGTCGGGCCGATCTATGGAAAGCTCGTCGCAAGCCCGGATTACATCGACGCCCACGGTTCGCCCGAGACGGTGGAGCAGATCGTCAACCACCAGGCCCTCATGCAGGGAACGGAAGCCTGGCAGTTCATGGATGGCGACAGGATCGTCTCGGTTCAGCCGCAGGGCAGGTTCAAGGCCGACAACGCCATGGCGCTTGCCGCTGCCGCTGCGGCAGGCCTCGGCATCGCCTGGCTCCCCGATTGCATCACGTATGAATATTTGTCCTCCGGCGCGCTCGTTCCGATCATGACACGCTATCCACCGCCGGCAGCCGGCGCGTATGTCATCCGCCCGCCTGGTCAGCATCCTGCGCGAAAGGTGCGGGTGCTCACCGATATGCTGATCAGGAGCTTCGAGATGAACCCGCGCCGTTGGGGCATCGCCGCAGAGAACGGTCAGTGCGGCACCTGATCCGAAGGAAGGCGGTCGACTGTCCCTCCGATCAGGCGTCGAACGCGGAGACGCCGGTGCGTTCCGCTTCCTGCGACACAGCTTGGTGCATCGCAGGACTAGCTGGACGCATGCTCGCCCGTCAGATTGCATTCTGGTTCGGCCGAAAGCGCGCACCCGCTCGCATGGTCCGGATCGACCGGAATCAGGCATTCGCATCACCGAGGGCGAGGTTGTCTGGAGACCCAAGCGAGGATGACGCGGATGAGCTGGAACCCAGCAATCGAACCGGGGTGCCCCGATGCCGTGGGCATCGATGCGATCGAGACCCTGATCGTTCCCCGTGCCCGGGACCTTGGCGGCTTCGAGGTCCGGCGTGCCTTGCCGGCACCGAAGCGGCAGATGGTCGGGCCGTTCATCTTCTTCGACCAGGCCGGCCCCGCCGAACTGCTGACCGGACAGGGCGTCGACGTCCGGCCCCATCCCCATATCGGTCTCGGCACCGTCACCTATCTGTATCGCGGCGATTTCCATCACCGGGACAGCACCGGCGCCGACCAGATCATCCGTCCGGGCGCGCTGAACTGGATGGTCGCCGGACGCGGCGTGTCCCATTCGGAGCGCACATCCGAAGCCGCGCGAACCGGCCCGAACAGCCTGTTCGGAATCCAGACATGGCTGGCGCTGCCCGACAGCCACGAGGACATGGACCCGCTGTTCGAGCACCACGGCAAGGAGGCGCTGCCGGTGATCGAGGACACCGGCGTCTCGGTCCGGCTCATCCTCGGGAACGCCTATGGCCAGATGGCGCCCGCCACGATGTACTCGCAGACCTTCTACGCCGACGTGACGCTCGATGCCGGATGCCGACTGCCGATGCCCGACGATCACGAGGACAGGGGTATCTACATCGTCGACGGTTCGATCTCGGTTGCCGGCCAGGACTATGAGGCATCGCAGATGATGGTCTTCAGGCCCGGCGACAGGATCACGGTCGCGGCCGGCAGCCGGGGTGCCCGGCTGATGATCCTGGGCGGCGCAACGCTCGGCGGACCGCGCTATATCTGGTGGAACTTCGTCGCCTCTTCCATGGAGCGGATCGAACAAGCCAAGGCCGAATGGCGCGCGCAAGACTGGGGCAACGGACGTTTCGACCTCCCGATCGATGACCGGGACGAGCACATCCCCCTGCCCGGCTGACTAGAGGCAGGAAAGTCGCCGCACGGGAACGGACCCGGGCGGTTCTGACGAGATGCCCCATCGCCCACCGGGTATGGTCCGACTGGAGAAAGCAGAATGAGCAACAAGTGGCCCCAACTCGACTATCTCGGCTGGCGCGAGACGTGTTCGGCGTTGCATCTCTATCTGCAGGTCGCCGGCAAATATCGCCTTGCCCATGCCCCGTGGCTCAACCACTCCTGGCATGCGACCTTCTATGTCACGCCACTCGGCCTGGCCTCCTCGCCGATCCCCGATGGTCCGGGGATCGAGATCCTCTTCGATCTTCGCGAGCACATGGTCGTCGGCACATCCGGCAATGGCCGCACGGCATCCTTTGCGCTCGGGCCGTCCACCGTCGCCACCTTCCATGCCGATTTCGTCCGGCTGGTTTCCGAACTCGGCGGCACGCCGACCTTCAACGACAATCCGAACGAAGTGCCCAACCCCGTACCGTTCACCGAAGACCATCGCGACCGACCCTATGACCGGGACGCCGTTCAGCGCTTCCATGACGCATCGGTGGCGGTCGACAGGGTCTTCAACCGGTTCCGGACCGCCTTTCTCGGCAAGTCCAGTCCGGTGCACCTGTTCTGGGGCAGTTTCGACCTGGCCGTCACCCGCTTTTCAGGGCGGCGCGCGCCGCTGCATCCCGGCGGCGTTCCGTCCTTGCCCGACGATGTCGCCCAGGAGGCCTACGACCGCGAGGTCTCCTCGGCAGGTTTCTGGCCCGGCGGTGGCGGCCTCGACTACCCCGCCTTCTATGCCTACGCCTATCCGGCGCCAAATGGTTTCCGCGGCGCACCGGTCCGGCCCGAGGCCGCGTTCTGGCACGAGGGCCTGTCGGAGTTCGTCCTGCCCTATGAGGCCGTGCAGTCCGCGGCCGATCCCGACGGCGCTCTCACGGCGTTCCTCGTCTCGACCTACGAGGCCGCGGCCGATCTGGGCGGCTGGGACCGCGATCTGCTGGAATGTGCACAGGGGCGTCCACGCCGGGTGCGGCCGGCGGATGCCGCGCAGCCCGGCGCGACTGCCCACTCGGCGGACGCAGAGGTCGAACGGGAGGACGGTGCCTTCAAGGGACGCTACCGGCTCGTCGTCGACGGGGTCGAAGCCGAGATGACCTATAGCCGGGCCGGCAAGGGGCTGATCATCATCGATCACACGGAAGTTCCGGCCGTCCTGCGCGGCCGGAAGATCGGCGAGCGACTGGTGCGGCAGGCCATCGAGGATGCCCGTCGTGACGGGGTCGCCATCGTCCCGCTCTGTCCGTTTGCGAAGGCGCAGATCGACCGCCATCCGGAATGGCAGGACGTGCTGCGTCGATCATAGCAGGGTGGTGTCCCGCCGACGCACACCACGCCGCGGCCGGACTGTGCCGGCCGATGGTGCAAGCCGCGCCCCCCACCAAAGCAGGACGATCATGACTTTCCAGGACGAGATCGCGGCGTTCTTCGCCGACTACGTGGATGCGTTCGCCCGCAGCGACGCCAACGCGCTGAGCGAACTATGGGAGCCGGTCGGGCTGTTCCCGTCGCCGAGCGGAAATTTCGCCATGCCAAGGGACAGATTTCGCGATCACTGCGTGACGCTGCTGGACTTCTATCGCCAGCAGGGTGGCGTCCGTCCCCTGGGCGAGTTGCTGTCGGCAACGGAACTCTTCCCGGATGTGGCCGAGGCCCGCATGGCCTATCGGATGCAGGGCGAAGGAGGCCAACTCATTGCCGAGTGGGAGCACGTCTACATCCTGCGCCGTAGCGACCGTTGGCGTGTGACGTTGACGATTGCGGACGGTGAAATGGCGGCATGGGCCGCGCGAGGCGCGCAGCTCTGACGTACGAGGACGACCCATCCGGGAGGACGCTGCCGCGGCGCGCCGACGCATCCTCGATCGGGCGGCCGCCGACCGGATGCTCGTCCTCGGCTCCATTACCCCTTCCCCGGCCTCGGACGGATCCTGCGCACCGATACCGGCTACGCCTGGGTGCCTGCCGGTTGGCAGTTCTGATCCGGACGGAAGAAGGGAACGACACGATCGGGCCTGCTCATCGAGCTGTACCGTTGGATCGACACGGAGCGGGTGAATGCGTTCCGCGAGGCCATGGCCGCGGGCAATCGGAGTTTCGGCGAAACTGCCGACATGCTCGCCTCTGACTATGGTATTTTATCCGCACCCGAGCCTTGCTAGCAACGCGACCACTTGCACCTGCCGAGCAAGCCCGAGCTTCGAGAGGATGTTCTTCATATGCGAACGCACGGTATGCTCGGACAAGTCGTGGCGCTTCGCATAGGCGATCAGAGAAACGCCCTCCAATAGGGCCAGCCCCAGACTCGCTTCCGCCGGGGTCAGTCCTGTCGCGGCCTGGATTGTTTCTGTCGTCGGATGGTTCCACGCCGATCGTTCCTGAAGCTTGACGACCCCTATTCGATGGGCCGGATTGCCATTCGGCACGACGTATGATCGGACAATCAACGGATGGGGCGAGGAATGCCGACGGATACCGATAGGCTTCGGCAGGTCATATTGCTCCCCTGCCGCCACCCTTATGGTCGATGTCATCATTCGCAGAAGCGCTGCTGACGACGCGGTATCCGCCGCCCCAAGGATACCGTTCTGGAGGGTGATACCATCCCTGGCGGCCGCGAGCTTTCGTGCGAGCGCATTCATGTGCAACACGGCGCCTGCTTGGTCGAAGATCACGATGCCATCATCGAGAGCGTCGTAAGCGGCCAACACCCCGTCTTGCGCAAGGGTTGCCGTCGAAAGCGTTTCCCTGATCTCGACGACTCTCGCGAGGTGCTGGGACAGCACCTGAAGCTTTCGCCCCTCCTCGCGGGTGAAATCCCCCTTGATGGCCCTCCTGTGGATGATCGGCGAAAAGAGAGCGCTTTCACCGTCGAGCGTCGAGATCATCATCTGCCAGCATTCCGGATAATCCCGGTAGAATTCGTTGTGGACGGGACATCGCGCTATTTCTTCGGGGCTCATCAAGTCTCGCGTGGTCAGCGTTCCTCGTCTCCCCTCCTTGATCCGCGCGATCCGCATGTCCTTGTCGGCATAGTCGCGCAAGAACACGACAGCGCCCTCCGGGTC
Source organism: Aurantimonas sp. A2-1-M11 (assembly GCF_036549475.1). Lineage (NCBI taxonomy): Bacteria > Pseudomonadati > Pseudomonadota > Alphaproteobacteria > Hyphomicrobiales > Aurantimonadaceae > Aurantimonas > Aurantimonas sp. A2-1-M11. The sequence goes on from NZ_JAZHLI010000001.1 coordinate 196,384, forward strand.
GAACGGCTCGTTGATTTCCTTGTATGTGCCGTCTCTGCCGAGAGAGGCGGCAGAGATCCGCTCCGCCCCGGTTTCCCGCATGAGTGCCTGCAAAGCGCTCGGCCACGATACGGAGCCATCCATTGTTCCGTAAAGGCTGTTCAGTGCTTCATCGATCACGCGCATTCCCCCCGCTGTGCACGTCAATAGAGCACTGAACGTTTGCAGGGGCAACTCAGTGGAGAAGGTCGCGAAGCTAGCAACAAACAGTGGAATTCGAGCAATTGCGACCGCCCGAACCGTATTGATCGGGCTGGTGCAATCGCTGGCAGATATGATCATGCCGCCGAAATTATCCGCGCCAACGAGTTGTTGCTGCCAGGAGCCCTATCGCCAAACAAGGAAAGTGCTTCCGTGCATGCTCGCCGACCGCTTACCCCCCGAGCTAGACATGATTTCCGGCGCCGCCATGGGTCGAAAGCTGACCCGCAGTTCTGCGCCTGAAGCCGCCAAACACAGCGGTCTTTCGAGACCAGGATCAGCAAACTATTCTGATTGCGGGAGCGGGCCGAAAGGAGACGAGCGGCTTGCATGGTCTTTCACCGAGCGAGGAGGCGAACCGGGCGTTCGTCGCCATGATGGAGTCCCAGATCCCCCTTGGCCGGATGGGGACGCCCGACGAGACGGCCGCGTCGCGCTGTTTCTGGCTTCCGACGACAGCAGCTTCGTCAACGGCAGCGAACTCTTTGCCGATGGCGGACAGGCGCAGATCTAGATCGAAACCCGTGAATGCCTGCGATCACCGAGGCTGGATCGCCGGGACCACAGGTCAACGAATTCAAGATATTAAGGAATCTGGCTGGGGCGGCAGGATTCTGACCCCATGCCACAACCAAAATAACTCGTTGAAATTGCTGCCTTCACCGCTGCGACGTGCACCTTTAGTGTAACACTCGACGGCCCTACGGCAAGGTCTCATCTTTCGACAGCTGTCAAGCCGAAGGGGCTGTCGTTCGATCCGCGACAGAGCGATCAGCTTGACCGGGTCGAATCCGATCGCACCGAGCCGGATCGCCTCGGTGACGCGGCCGCCACGATCCCCATTTGGGCATCGCCTTCCATCGGCCGCAGCACCTGAATGAACTCCCGCTGCCGCGATTGCCCATACGGGCCACCAGAAGATAGCGCAGATGCTGGAACGTCTCCGGCAGATCCCAGCCCTGCAACGGCGCCACCTGATCGAGGGCGTTCGGCTTCATCTTGAGCAGCATAATCTTGAGCAGCATAAGGTAATGCAGCGGGTCGAAGACGAAAGCGTCGGTGCCAAAGGCACGATCAGCGGTTGGGTGGCGAGCAACTCCTTCAGCGGGCGGGGTGTCGGGCCAAGAGGAGAACGCTGATGGGCGAGTGGCTGCGTGGATTGCTGTCGCGAGCGCACATGACATTGCCATCGTCGCGCTGGCGGCGACGATTCTGCAAGGCTCGCACAACGCCATCCTGCTCGCGTTTTCCCCCTGGCTCAGCATCGCTCGAAACAGCGGTGCCGGTCTTTGTGGCCGGATAACGAGGGACAACTGACCGAGTACATTGTCGAGCTCGCCCGTCGTTATTGTCGCTATGATTACCACACGGCAGAAGTTAGCAGCTATTTGCCGCGGCTAACTTTAGGAACAGATCTGGCTGCCCGAAGCCGCCGGACTTCGTTACAACTTCCAGCCCATCAAATCGTCCTCCGATAATACGGGAAAGCGGCAATCCGGGACTGATCTCACCCACACATGCCAGCGACTGAGCCTTAACAGCGGCAAGAACGATCATCAGCGTCTTTCCGCCGACCACCATGAGCGCGTGGTTCCGGGGCGGCTCCAAGCGCACGACTGCTTCATGCAAATGCCTGGCGGTTTCGTCTGCACTCCGCGCTTCCGAAACGGGATCAATCAGCACGACATTCCCACCGCCCGCATCCAGCAGGGTTCGCGTCTGCCGGCGGGTGACTGGGTGCGTAGTCCCGACAACCACTACGCTGATCCGCGGGCAGTCAATCGCCTCGCAGGGCTGGCACAGCGCTTCCGCCAGTCCACGACTGCCGGCCCATAGCACCTCTTGCTGAGTGAACCCCCGGACCAGCTGACGCAGATCGGCTGGTTCCACCGCATCGCCGATCACTACACCAGTTGTAGCAGGCCGCCCGTTGAAGAGGCTCGTCTTCGCTCCCCGTCTTTCGAAAGCATCGCGAAGATCATGTATTGCCGCAGGCGCCCACAGATTAGGCTGCTCCGGATCCACCGTCTCGTGATATCCCCCGATGGTGCGGCGCCCCATTTCGGGGAAGGCTGGCGCAAAAACGCACACGCGCCGGTTCGTGAGCCGCATCAGTTCAAGCGTCTCCTCCACAGGCCACCCCCGCAGGACACTGTCGACCTTTTTGAACCAGAGGGTTTGGTTGATCACCCCCGGACGAACACGAGCGAAAGCGCCTTGCACCTGCTCCAGCGCTGTAGATAAAGCAGATTCACGGCTTTCGCTGCTGGCTGTCCGTTTGGCTTCGGCCTGCGGCAGCGACGGATCAATGCTCAAGTGCACCGGTTGGGAAGGCGTTGCAAAGGGTGCAGCGGCGTCGAGCGCACCGGTCAGGTCGTCGGCGAGTATCCGGACAACGGTCACGGGGTTTCCCTGACAGCAAGTTCCAGGCAGGGATGCGCGGACGCGAGATCCGCATGCAATTCGGCCTCCAACCTGTCGTCTATGATGATCCGGTCCAATTCCGACAATGAAGCGAACGTGCAGAGCGACCGTTTGGGAAACTTGGTACGGTCTGCCACCAGAATGGTCTGCGTGGCAGCCGAGAGGAACGCCCGCTTGACTTCGGCGAGCTCCGTGGAGGTATCCGACAGACCTTCCACGGAACCAGCGTGGGTCCCAATGAACAAGAGGTCCCCGCGGATCCGATTGATATCGGAGACGGTCTCCGCCCCCATCAGTGTCGATGAGCCCGCCCGGACCCGGCCGTGGAAAACATTGACCGCGATCTTGTCGGTTCTCGCGAGGGCTGTGGCAATGGCCATGTCGTTGGTGAAGGCAGTAAAGGCGATGCCGCGTGCCAAGGCAGCGCGGGCAACCTCCCTAGTGGTCGTTCCGCTATCGAACAGAACATTGCTGCCGGGCGAGATCAACCGCGCAGCGTGACGGCCAATAGCCGCTTTTGCCGCGGCCTCGATCTCGCAGGCGATCCTACTGTCCGGCTCGAAAGAGAGCGCGTCGCTGGGGCTGAGCGCCGCGCCGCCATGTGTTCGCGTCACCGGCCCAATGCGGCTTAGATGATCTACGTCTCGCCGGACCGTGGACACGGAAGTCTCCAGTCGCTCGGCTAACTGGCTCAACGACGCGAAGCCCTCGATCTGAAGCATTTCAATGATGCGTGCGAGTCGCTTAGCCTTATGCGCCATCACAATCCTGAAACATTACGATCAAATGCGTGAACGTTCGCGGCAAATTTCGCCGTTGATAACACCAATGTGCTGGCTGTTGATATGTTCCTTTCATTTTCTCTCAGAATATGTCACGTCCTTTTTAAAAAGATAGCTCTGGCGGATCTCCTCTCGGGGCCGAAGAGCCCCGTATTCGAGAAACGAGGAGCGCTCAATGAAGCCCAGGATCGGAATCACGATGGGCGACGTCTGTGGCGTCGGCCCCGAGATCACGGCTCATGCGCTCGTCAGCCCAGAAGTCCTGTCCATCGCCCGTCCGTGCGTGATCGGCGATGCCGGCGCTTTAGCGCGGGCACGCGACATTGTTGGCGCCAAGTTTGAAATCGTGAAGTTCATGCCTGGTGAGCCGATTCCTGAGACCGGCGACGGCGCTGTCGCCTGCGCAGATCCGGGCCTTGAGGTAGGCGCTCTTCCCTTCGGCCATATCGACGGGCGTGCCGGAGCGGCCGCATTCCATTTCTTGAAGACGGCCGTGGAGATGGCACAGGCCGGGTCGATCGACGCCATCACAACCGCCCCCCTGAACAAGGAGGCGCTGCACGCCGGTGGGTTTAGCTTCCCCGGTCACACGGAGATCCTGGCTGAGCTGACCGGCACGCAAAACTACTCCATGATGCTTGCAACGCCCACTATGAAGGTCATCCACCTGACCACCCATGTGGGCCTGATCGAGGCAATCCGCCGTATCACTCCGGAACGCACGTACCAGGTCATACGGCTGGCCCATGAAACCCTTGAACGCGCAGGACAGAAGAGGCCCCGGATTGCCGTCTGCGGCATCAATCCACACGCAGGCGAGAATGGACTGTTCGGCGAGGGCGAGGAGGAAGAAAAGCTTGTCCCAGGTATTGAGCAAGCGCGGAGGGAAGGGATCGATGCCAGCGGCCCCTTTCCGGCAGATACGCTCTTCTACCGAGCAAACCGAGGCGATTTTGACGTCGTAGTCGCTTGCTATCACGATCAGGGTCACGCCCCTGTTAAGGTCATATCGTTCGACGAGGGGGTGAACATTACAGTCGGGCTGAACGGCGGCGTGATCCGCACCTCGGTCGATCACGGCACCGCTTTCGATATTGCCGGGAAGGGCGTCGCTCGCTCGCAGAGCCTGGAAGCCGCTATCCGCTACGCGGCGGAACTCGCGCCAAAGCCCTCCCCGGTGTGAAGCCCTGGCAGGAAAATTGGTGATCTGTCTCCGCGCTGCCGCTCTAATGCATCACAGTTCCCAGCTCCCCTCTGATGTCGACCGGACATACAGCGCGCCGACGGTGGCCGGTAAAAGGCTGCCGATCATGCAGCGATGGCGAGTCGGCGACCAGATTCCTTATCGAAGAAATGCAGCGTGTCGTGGGGCACTGCAATCTTGATCATCTCGCCCTCCCATATGTCCGGCCTGCCGTGCAGCACCGCTGTCAGGGTTTCGCCGCCAACATCAAGGATCACATGTAGCTCAGCGCCGGTCGGCTCGACGATCCGGACGCGCGCGTCGATGCCGGTTTCCGCGATCTTGATGTTTTCCGGTCTGAGGCCGACAATAAGTGCCTTTTTCCCATCAAGGCTGATCGGTTCAGGCAGATCCAGCCGCGCTCCTTTTTCCGACACGAATGCGGTTCCCGACGCATCCAGATTGCCCGCGAGCAAGTTCATCGCCGGCGATCCGATGAACCCGGCGACAAACACATTAGCTGGCGTATCGTACAGCGCGAGTGGCGTCCCGATCTGTTCGACATGACCGCCGCGCATCACGACAATCTTGTCGGCCATCGTCATAGCCTCGATCTGGTCGTGGGTGACATAAACGATGGTCGCCTGAAGCTTCTTGTGCAGCTCGCGGATCTCGGCGCGCATCTGCACCCGCAGCTGTGCATCGAGGTTCGACAGAGGCTCATCAAAAAGGAAGACTTGGGGGTCCCGGACAATCGCACGCCCCATCGCCACGCGCTGGCGCTGGCCACCCGAAAGCTGCCGCGGATAGCGATCGAGCAGTGGCAGCAGATCGAGGATCTGTGCGGCCTTTTGAACTTTCTGGTCGCGCTCCGCCTTGGGGACGTTCCTCATCTGCAGCGAGAAGCCCATGTTGTCGGCGACAGTCATGTGCGGATAGAGCGCGTAGGACTGGAACACTAAGGCGATATCGCGGTCTTTGGGATGGAGATTCGTGACGTCCCGGTCGCCGATCGTGACATGTCCCCCGGTCATGTCTTCGAGCCCCGCTATCAGGCGAAGAAGGGTGGATTTCCCGCAGCCGGACGGACCGACCAGCACGACAAACTCGCCATCTGCGATATCCACGTCGATGCCATGTAGAACGGTCACTTTACCGAACGATTTGGTAGCCTGTTGAATCGTTACAGGAGCCATGATGTCTCACTCTGGTTGTCGGATCGAGCAGACGCGGTCATCCCTTGACCGCACCTGCCGTCAGACCGCTCACAAGGTTGCGCTGCAGCAGCAGCATAATGACGAGAATCGGAAGCATGATTCCCACCGCGCCCGCGGCGGAGATCGACCACAGCGAAATGTCCTCGCCGCCAAACGATGCGATGGCCACCGGCAGCGTCTTCGTTTCCACACCGGTCAGGACGAGGGCAAACAGGAACTCATTGTAGGACATCAGAAGGCTGAACAGCGCGGCGACGGTCATGCCCGGCCGCGCCAAGGGCAGGATGACGATGCGAAAAGCCTGCCAAGAAGTGCAGCCGTCGATCGCCGCTGCCTCATCAAGATCGCGCGGGATATCGAGGAAGAATCCGTGCAGCAGCCAGATCGTGAAAGGCTGGTTGATCGCGACCAGGGCAAGGATCAGCAGCGGATAGCTATCGATCATGTTCAGGGAGGTGCCCATCACGAAGAACGGGATCGCCAGCAGCATGTGCGGAAACATGCGGATGGTGAAAAGCACGTTGAGGATCGGTCCAGAATTGCGTCGTGGAATACGCGACAAGGCATAGGCCGCCAACGTGCCGAACGGGATAGAGATCAGCACCGTGCCCGCGGATACGATCAGGCTATTGATCAAATAGCGCAGGAAGTCGTTTTCGAACCAGACCTCTCGATGATACTGGAGCGTCGGCTCAAATATGAGCGTAGGCGGGATGGTGAAGGCGTCTGCAGGGTACTTGACGGAAGTCAGCACCGCCCAAAGCAACGGGACAAGGTTGATGAATGTAAAAATGCATAGCGCGACGAAAAGAAGGTAGCCTCGCTTACGACCCCTGCTGCGAACAATCATTGGTCGCCCTTCCTGTAGGTTCGGGTCAGAAACCGATTGATCGTCAGGAGCAACATCGCGACGATAACTAGAGTAATGACACCAAGAGCCGACGCTTTGCCAATCTCAAGCATTCGGAAGCCGAGTTGATAGGTGTACATCGTCACTGTTTCGGTCGCAGTCCCGGGTCCGCCGCCGGTGAGAACGTAGATCGTGTCGAAGAAGCGGAAGACATCCATCAACCGTACGGAAATCGTGAAGATGATCGCCGGAATTAGCGCCGGAATGATGATGTGCCGCAGGATCCGCCAGTTGCTCGCGCCGTCGATCCGGGCGGCCTCTAGCAGCGAGTTATCCAGGCCTTGAAGTGCGGCATAGAGAATGATCATGATCAGGGGCGTGAAAATCCAGGCGTCTGCGAGGATCACGCTGACCTTTGCCCAAATCGGGCTACCCAGCCAGTCTGGCGGTTCAATGCCGATCGTAAGCAGCGTTGCGTCGATCAACCCCCAGTTAGATGCCAGCATCCATTTAAGGAACAGCGTCGCGACAACGGGCGTGATGATATGAGGCAGGAACAAGAGGGCTGAGAAAAACTTGGTCCCGATGCGGTTGCCGTAAAGCGCCAGTGCCAAGGCTAGCCCGACGACGAATTCGAGAGCAACGGAACCGAAGGCGATGATGATCGTCGTCCATATCGAATTCCATAGCCGCGCTTCGGACAGGAGGTCAGTATAATTCTTCAATCCCACAAACGTCCGAACACCATCTCCCAAATAATAATCGAAGAAACTGAGAAATATAGCGTACCCAAATGGCCAAAGCAGGACGACGGCCAACAATCCAAAACTAGGGAGACAGAAGAGCCAGAGGCCCCGTTGCCATCGGACCATTGCGGATACTCCAACAATTTCGAGTTTTGGCTGGCCCGCCGCCGGGATACGACAGCAGGCCATTTGGCGATTCAGTTGTTGTAGTAACCGCGGGACGCAAGGAGATCCTCGGTCTCCTTGGCGGCTTGATCGAGCGCAGCCTGCACCTCAACCTCGCCCGTCACAGCGCGCAGAACGTGCCGCGTTACGATCTCACCGACATCGTTGAAATCGGCGATTGCCGGGAAGGCCTTGCCACCTTCCAGGGCGGCGAGGGCGGCCGGATACCAACGGTATTTCTTGGCCAGTTCCTCGTTCTGAAGCACCGACAGCCGCGGCGGCATCGAGAACTCTGCGCCTTTCGTCATGCTTTCGACCGAAGTCGCCTCCGCAAGCATGCGGAACATCTCTTCCTTGTCGCCGGAGGAGAATGCCGAAATTGCAAACCCGTCATTCGCCAAGCGTGCACCACCGCCGGGAGGCGCGACCCAGTCGATCTTGCCAACCACACGGGACTGTTCGGGATCGTCCATGGCCGCGGCCCGGGTGAACCACTGCAAGCCCATGGCCGCGAGGCCCTGCTGCAGGTTGATCGTCGATTCGTCGTTCGCATGGGAGGTGAAGCCACGCGGAGCGTACTGCGACATTTCCTTCATGCGGTTAATCGCGGCGACGCCGGCTTCCTGATTGAAGATCGGACGCCACTCATCATCGAACCATCCGTCACCGACGGCATTCAGGTACCAGTGGGTTTCGTTGAGCGCTGCATCGACCGGTTTCAGGGACATGATCGTGCCGGACATGCGGCCTGAGTCGAAGTGCGCGGCCGCATTCTCGTAATCGTCCATTGTCTTCGGCGCAGGCATTCCCGCCTCGTCGAACAGGTCCTTCCGATAGAAGAAGAGCTCGGTGTTGGTGAGAACCGGCATCGAGTAGATATGGCCATCATAGCTAACTGCGTCGATGACGGACTGGGGGAAGTCGTCGAGGTTGTACTCGTCTTTGTACTTTTCCCAGAGCTCATCGAGCGGCTCAAGCCAACCATTGGCGGCAAAGCGCCTGAGTGAACTATCGGTTAGATAAAGGACGTCAATAGCGTCGGATTTCGACGACATGGTGATCGAGGCAAGTTCCAGCTCCTTGTCGATCGGCATCAGTTCGACGTTGACGCGCCCCTCGGGCAACGCCTTCTGCATGGCGTCGGTATAGTATTCGTTCGGGGGCGAGCGGTGCCCGATGATGCGGATGGCATCCTGCGCAAGCGTCGGCGCAGTAAATGCTGCTACCAACACGGCTGTGGTTGCGCCTAAAGTCCAATTTCTCGAATGTCTCATTCTTACCTCCCATTGTAATGAATGATGGGCTTGGACATCCAAGCCGCTGCTTTTTGTCCGCACCTGTATGGGCTTAGCGAACCTCCAGTCTGATAACGTGATACGACAACGGCCCGAGCCGCGCCTTCAACTTGCCCTCGTCGAGGACTGCCCCCTCCCCCTGCACCGGAGCGATCCGGTCCGGCTCGGCCGCGGAATTGGTCGCGCGCAGATCGTGTCCTTCCATGACCTTGTGCATGACGATGCGCGTGGCATCGAGCCCGCAGAGGTCCATGGCAAATTCAGCCGTGTCGGTCATGTGCCGGTTGACGATGAAAGCTGTCAGCGTGCCGCTTTCGCGATCGCGCGTTACTGCCATGTCGATATAGGCGACATCGTCGGCGACCCGGGCATTGTAGGTCGGCGTATCGACCACCGCGTTGAGCGCCTCACCACGTCCGTAAAGACTCGCGAATTGGTAGGGCCAGTAGATCGACTGCCGCCAAGCCGGCCCGCCACGTTCGGCGCGGATAGGCGCTATAACGTTGACCAGTTGCGCAATACAGGCGATCTTCACGCGGTCCGAATTTCGAATGAACTCATTGATCAGGGCGGCAACGAGGAGCGCATCCTCGAAATTGTAATCTTCCTCGAGCAGCGCCGGCGCCTCGGGCCAGTCCCAGGTCTTCAGCGCATCCTTCTCCTGGTAGCGCTTGTGGTACCAGACATTCCACTCGTCGAAGCAGATATAGACGTCGTTTTTCGCCTTCTTCTTGGCCTTTACGAAATCTATAATGCCTCCAACGGTCTTGATGTACCGCCCCATCACGTCGACTTTGGCTAGGAAGTTCAACGTGTCGCCGCTACGATTGCCAAAATACTTGTGCAGGGAAATGTAATCGACGTTCTCGTAGCACTCCTCGAGGACCACGCGCTCCCATTCGGGATAGGTCGGCATCTCGTCATTGCTGGAGCCGCAGGCGATGGTTTCGATGGTCGGATCAAAACCCTTAAGCGCCTTCGCCGTCTCATCGGCGATCCGACCGTAGTCATGCGCGGTGCGGTGGCCGATCTGCCAGGGGCCGTCCATCTCGTTGCCAAGACACCACATCTTCACGCCATGGGGCTTTTCCACACCGTGAGAGCGTCGCAAATCCGACCAGGCGGTCCCGTGGGGATGGTTGACATACTCGATGTACTCGCGTGCATCCTGCAGCGTGCCTGTGCCGAGATTGACGGCCAGCATCAAATCGATCCCGGCTCGCTCGCACCACTGTGCGAATTCGTTGACGCCAATCTGATTGCTCTCGCGTGAGCGCCAGGCGAGGTCAAGTCGCATCGGCCGGTCCTCGCGCGGTCCAATCCCATCCTTCCACTCGTAGGCGGAAACGAAATTCCCTCCCGGATAACGGACGGCGGGCACGTTAAGGTCGCGGACGAGCGCTAGGACGTCCTTGCGAAAGCCCAGATCGTCGGCTTCAGGATGACCCGGCTCATAAATGCCGGAATAAATTGCGCGCCCGAGATGCTCGATGAACGCCGAATAGATCCGGTCGTCGATCGTAGCGATCTTGAAGTCACGGTGGACAGTGGCCGAGACCCGCATCCTTCCTCCCATTATATTTGTTTTTCGGATTTAAACCCGATTTATCGATATGCTCCCAGATATTGATTCCACGGTCAAGCCTGCCCGGGACCGATCAGGGTTCGCTGTGAAGGCGGAGAACGATGTCCTGGTCATAATTGCCGAAGCCGCGGCCGAAGATATTGATACCTCCCGGATGCCTTGCTTCGGCCTTGACCTCGATGCGCAGCCGGATCGAGCGATGGGCGTCGAGGCGCAGGTCCGTCAGCCGGACATTGGAAATTTTCACGCCATCGACGTAGGTACCGTTCTCGTTCACGTTCCAGCTTTTGAGCATCCCGTACTGGGAGCCTGCGAGCTTCCACCAACTCGGCGTGAACAGACCGCGCTTGTCGCCGAAGTCGCCCGGCGATGTCCATGTGCCCAGTTCGACGCCGTTGATCGAAAGGCTGATATCCGAGGGCCAGACGGGGTCTGTTCCGGGCACCTCCGAACTGACTTCGAAGATGACTTCCAGTGCCCGACATTTAGCCTTTACAAGGTTGATGTTGTTCGGGAATTGATACTCGACGAAACCGCTGGTGAACCACAGCAGAGCCGTCTTCATCCGGTCCGGCTCGAGGAATGAGGACGGCACGTCCAGCAGGCCGACGACACCTTCTCTCGAACAAATCCCGCACGGCGCGGTCACCTCGCAGTGGGAGTAGAGACCAAGCGGCATCGAGACCTCGATGAAGTCGTTGCGACTGGCTTTCAGATCTCGCTGGAACGTGACGATGACCTCGTCATAGGCGGCACGGCATATCTTCTGGATCCCCCGACGAGCCTTGCGGGTTTCTGAGAGAACCAGACCCGCTTCCTCAAGAACCATTATGTTGGCGGAGACGGATGACTGAGGGAGATCGAGGGTCTCGGCGATCACGTGTACGTTAGTAGGGCCGCTGCGTATCAACAGCCCCAGAATGTCTACGCGCGCCGGCGATCCCAGACAACGCAAGACTGATATATCCTTGGCGGGGTCCACCAAGAGGAAATTGCCCGGCATCGTTCGCTCGATATCCAAAAATATTGTTTCAATCGGAATTCTGGATAGAGAACTTATAGGCGCTGGATTGTCAAACGAGACAGCACCCTTGTCCACTTCCAAGGTGGACCTCATTGAAGGACAGTTTTGAGCAATGGCCGAGACGATGAGCGCCGATTTATTCGCAGGCGCGGTCTACGCTTTTCCGAACCAGCGCACGAGAAAATCCGCTACCCGCTCTTGAGAGCGAGATTGATATCGGCTCGTAATGCTCGCCTGAGGCTCGGGCAAGACGATCGGCGCAAACCGCCGCGCGTTCGGCTGAGGCGTTCTTCGACTGTGACTGACCTCGGTAGAGTGTCGACCGAACGGGGCGCAAGCTCTTTCTGGGCCTCGCGGTGATGCAGCGACAAGGCGCGTTTCCGGAGTGACGACGAGCCTTGGTCGCGTGCTCTGCGGCCGCTGCCACGGGCCTGATGCCGAAGGGAGGATACTCCGCCAAATAACGCCATAACACTATTCTTCCAGCGTTCTTGGCCATCAGCACGCCGGACTGTCGATACACCGACAGATACACCAAACGATACACCGGGCCTAGCCCATCTCGCGACCGAGAACTTTAAACTCAGGAAATTATTTCCTGGGTTCCGATCATGCGTAGCATCGAGGGCGCGGCGCCAAGATAGGGGAGCGACCGAAAAGCTTATAGCGGTAGGGTCTTTACGCCCGTCCGCCGGCCGCCGTAGTCCGAACGACATCTTGCAGGTCCGGTACGGCTCGAGCTGCATCCGCGGAGTAATCCCATCACGGCTTTCAAGTTTTATTCGGGCTCCTAGGGGGCACTGTCCATATGGGTAGAACGGAAGGGGCGCGACGTTCCGCGCCAGATCCACTTCCGCAGGCGCAGATTGGCCATCGCGGCGCCCATACTCCCCTAGGCTCGTCGAGCGCATCTCGCCGCAATCGAAGATCGGGGTCACACCGTCGGGTCGGATAAGCCGATCAGAGGACTATCGGCGGCTGTGGAAAGATTGGCTACACGTGGTAGTGGATTGACTCCAACGTTTGGAACCCTCGGCTTCGTGCAGCGATGATGGCGTCTGGATCGGCGCGCCAGACGAAGGGCTTCGGCTTTTGGTTGTGCTCGGCGACGAAGCGGTTGATGGCGGCCTGGAGGTCAGTGACGGAGCAGAACACGCCGTGCTTCAGTCGCCGGCGGGAGAGTTTGGCGAAGAAGCCCTCGAC